>JBGTJT010000599.1:0-9938 GCA_041744995.1 Pirellulales bacterium
CCTCCAGCGGCCAGCGGCTGAATGCCTCGCGGCGCGCGCGACCAATTCAAGATTGCCGCCGCATCCAATATTCTCGAAACGCCTTCAGCCGGGGGAGCGATTCCTGATCCTTCGCTCGGCCCGTGGCCTCCTTGCTGGCGATAATGTCATCCGGATGGCAAACAAAAAAACCTTCCACTTCGACATGGCGAGACCAGGCGTCAGAGAATCGCTCGATTCCGTCAGGAGCGAAAACCAAATCGAGATCAAACGGTCCATTTTTCAACTGCACAAAATCTTTGCCTCGCAAAACTTCTGCCGACCTTTGTTCATCCATCTCAAATCCTAGCTCCACCACCGCCTTGAGAACGCGCTGGCAATTCTCCGGTGATTTTTCAACGTAAAGATCAGCATCCTGGGTCGTATCCGGAAAACCGAGTAAGATCGCTCCCGACTTGCCAATGAAGAGGAACTCCACGTCGAAACGACGAAAGACGTCCCGGATCTCTTCCGCTTGTCGGTACTCAAACGCGCCCATATCCTAACCAACTTGGGAGGTTTTCCTCGCACCAGCGGCGATAGTCGGCTGTGGTGTCAAACGCCCGAAACGGCTCGTCGTCCATGACCGGTTTATACGTCTTGATAAAGGCATACTTGAACCGCTCCCGCAATGGACGCCGTGCCGCCGCTTCGAACTCCTCCCACCACTCGGCCGGAATATATTCGGGCCGGGGGATCTCGGTGTGGGAATTGGTGGTACGGTTGGTCATTTTCGATTGCCTCGACCATTTCGACGACTGGAGAGCAAAGCCCAGGCCGCACGCCGCCCGCGGTTCGATGCGATGTCCGCCTGCCGGCGCTGCCGCACTTGTATTGTACTGCCGCGTGGGGCTAACGTCATCCGCATTTGTTTCGCCGGAGTTATTTCGCCGGTTTCCGCAACAGCATGGCCGCTCACCTACCATGTTGCTGCAAGAACCGGGTCTTCGCCAGCGGGCGGATAATCCCGATCCCTGACGCCGATCTGCGGTCACTCGGTCTGACCGATTGCAAATTGATCTTCGGCTCGGCGAGCATCCGGCCCGGCCAGTTGGTTGCTTGCAGCCGACTGGATTGCGTGGGCCTGCATCGAAGTATAAGCAATATGCCTGCTGCGGTGTGCCGATCGGTTCCGAGGATGCCGTGAAGAATACCACCCGTGACCGCATTTCAGTAAACTAGTTGGAGCGGCGAATTGACAGTGGAGGAGAGCAAACGGGCGACAAACGGTTTTATGATCGCCTGATTCCCATAGCCGATCAGCTCTACGATGTATATCTGCATGAAATTGAAGAGGAGGGATTGATTTAATGGCAGGGCACACGCGATGGTCGAAAATACGCGAGAAGATGACGCCCGAGCAGCGGGGCCGGATTGCCGAACGTGTCAAAGACCTGAAAATCGGCATGTTGATCGCCGAACTGCGCGAGGAAAACGGAATGACCCAGCAGCAGGTTGCTGACCGGCTCGGGATTTCACAGCCCGGCGTTTCTCAAATGGAAGCCGGCGAAGAAATCCAGTTGAGCACCCTTCGCAAATTCATCGGAACGATGGGCGGTGAAGTTATTCTCCACATGCCCAATCGCGATATCAATTTGAACGAATTGGCTGACGATTAAATCGATCACACCCGTTCAGCGCCACGTCCTCCCTGGATCGTCAAACCAACATGCTATCGCCCCTCTCAAACAATCCGCCCTGCCTTGCCGTATGTGTCTGAAGTGTGGTTAACAAACTCCAAACACATCCCAAGTGAGGCTCACTGTCAATTTCAAATCAATCCAATGCCTATCATCCTTTACCTCGATTAAGTGCCATTCAGTTCGAGCATCGCATTGTCGAGGTGAGTCTAAGATCAAACGCTGACTAAGCACTAGGGCAAGCCAGCGAGTTGCGGCATGTTGTCAGAGGGTTGCCGCAGAGGGCGACAGCAGCATCTCCGGGCTGATCGTGCATCTGGACGCAAACAACGTCACCGGCAGCGGCAACCCGGCCAACGCGACGCCCCTCACGTCCTGGAGTAACCTGGCGGCCGGCAATCCGGGGGGCGATTTCACCAACCTTACCAGCGAAACCAACCAAAGACCCTGCAAAACGCCGCCTAAATCAACCCCGTCAAGAGACTACACCCTCGTGCATCACGATGTCCGGTTTTTCTTTTCGGGCGTCATCGGCTTGCACGAGGTCAACCACCGCCAAAGCCACCGCCGCCAATGTTGCACTGACATTGGCTATGAGGTTTGCCGCATTCGGGGCAACTCGCTTCTGCTGGCCTGCCCCCAATCGGTTCGTTCTCGACAACCACTCCCTGCAACTGCCCCACTATCACCCGGACAACGTCTGATTTGGCCATCGGCGCGCCGGCTTGGGGACGCTGCGAGATGATCCAAGGCTCGCGCATGTTCGCACCCGCCTCGGTTACCGCGACGTTTTGCGTGATCACGCGTTCGACCTGCCCTCGCACGCTGAGGCTGAGCAACGTGCGCTCTGCCGCGTTGTAGCTCAAGTTGATCAGGTTCGGTGCCCGTACGCCAGGCACAAGCAATACTTGTGAGCCGACATCAACTGTCGAGCCCGCGCGCGGGTTTTGCGCGAAGACAAAGTTCGTCGCATCGGCCGGCATCGAAAAGTCAGCCTCCAGACCGGCTTCGAAGATGAGGTCCGCCCCCTCCTTCACGCCTCTTCCTTGGACGTTCGGAACCCGTACTGTGCAAATCAGGGCGACCGGCCGCCCTCGGGAAAGCGCGGAGCCGGCTGCCGGAAGTTGACGTGTGACGATGGTTTGCCCCGTAACAGCACGGCTGTAATTTGCATCAAAATCATGTTCCCCCTTGAGCCGTTGAATCGCGGCCTCGATGGTCAGACCTGTTACATCGGGCACCTGAGCGATCACCGGATCCAAGCGTATCTCAGTGCCGCGGTCAACGAGGCGCCCGGCGCGGATCGATTGGCGGACCACGCGATCTTGGCCCCGCGCCAATGTATTGGGAACCTCACTTGCCAGGCCCGCTTCGTTGAAGGCAGCGCGCGCGTCGTCCAGTGCCAGGTTCTCCACATCGGGAACCTTGACCTTCTCAGCCGGTGCGATTGGCTCCACTTCAGGCTGGACAATCAGGGCATGCAGCGCGCGATCTCCGGCGGCAATGGTGACCTGCTCTATTTCTGATGTAGATCCGGCAAACTCCGCCTTGATTTGCCATTGCCCCGGTTCCAGCGACTCGGTCTCGTACTTACCGTCCGCATCCGTTTCCCTGCGAGTCCAGTTATCCCCTTCACGCCGCTTGAGCAATACGATCGCGCCTGCGAGCGGCTTGTCATCCGGTGATAAGACGATGGCCGATAAGCTGCCCTCCCGCGGCCGAGCCGGCGCTGCCACCACGATGTCGCGCTCCGCCCGGCGTCCAGCCTCTACAGCAATCTCGTGAATCGGTGATCGAACTCCGTCAGCCTTGGCAACGAGGCGCCACTCTCCCTCGTCTATCGCGTTTGCTGTAAATTCACCCTTCTCATTCGTGATCAGCTGGTTCAATTCCCCCGCCTCACCCTTTTTCAGATAGACCGTGGCGTTCCCGATCGGCTCCAGAGCACCGCCATCGTTCCGCATCAGAACTCTTCCCGAAACACTCCCCACCTTATCGGAAGTCGGGGCAATCTCGATCTTTTCGAATGTTGGCGGTTCCAGATAGAAATCCAGCTTAAGTTGTCGTCCTTTCTTCAGGACGATCTCCTCATTCCAGGTCTTGAGACCTGGTACGGTCACCGTCACCTGATAATTGCCGGGTTCCAGGACTTCCTCAAATTCATTGCGGCTCTCGCCTTTCCGCTTCATATTTCGAAGACGAAACCGCTTGCCCTCAGTTTGATTTTCGATCTTTACCAGGAAAGGAACCTGCAATTGTTCCCGGTTCTTGTTCTTCCATACGTGGACCAACAAGCCGGTCGGTTGATCCGGAACCGGAGACTGGGACTTGATTTTGATTTCTGCAATCTGGCCGGGCGAGATGTTGACTTGCCCTTGAATAAATTCGTCCGCCTCTGAAGCCTTCACGGCGTATTCCCAGTCGGCTTTGGCCAGTGGCGCGTCAAGGGCCAACTCATACAGACCCTGCTCGGCGCCCTCCACAGGCGACAACTTGATTGGGCGATCTTCGCCGGGGGGCTTGAGGAATACCGTGGCACCCGAAAGCGGTTTCGCAATATCCACCTCATCGACACGGACGACGCGCACCAGCAAAGGAGCCGGCGAGGGGGGTGGCCTCAAGATGATCAACATCGCGCCCCCATCGCGCTTGCTGGCGACTTGCCCCAATTCCGGTTCGCCCGGATGCTCTGACATTTCCACGGAATAGTCCCACCGCGAATGAGTCGGCGGCTCGTCAAGTTCCAGCGAATATAGACCGGCCTGCAACGGTTGAAGTGGTTCGTCCCAAGGGGCTGTCCAGTTCGGGAAATTGGTTGGCTTGAGCTTGACGACGGCGTCGGAAACTTCCTCTTGCTTAATGGCACGACCGGCCTCTGTGGGCAACTCGCGGACGACTTTAACCAACAATCGGGGAGGCGGTGGACGGCGGAATGTGAAGGTTACCGTCGAAAGTTGGCCGTTTTGTACCGTCACCCTACCGTTCTGATGCGATACCTCTAAAAGCTCCCAGCCCTCGACCGTTGCGAGCGCTGTGAACTGCCCTGGTGTCAGAGGCGCACTAACGAAGCCGCCTGCCTCGTTGCTCCATGCTAAGTTAACCGGATTGCCTTCGCTGTCTTGCACCTGCAAGGCCGCATCGGCCAGCGGCTGGCGATCTTGGTCTTCGACTTTCACCAGCAAGCGTGCCGCGGGTTGCGACCTGAGCAGGATGATGAACGCCGAGCGCTCTTCAATGTCGACTTCGCGGCTTGCGCTAAACCCGTCCTGAAAGCCGGTCATCCTGGCGACGGCGTAAAACTTGCCGGGATCGACCACTTCCGGACAGTGACCGCCGAACCAGCGGAATGCTCCTTCCGGCAGATCAGTTTGATTGATTCCGGCACTTGTCAGCCATTCCGCGTCGATAAGCTGCATGTCAGCCGGGAAAAGCCTACTCTGCTCATCCACAAATTGCGCTTGAGGGACGTCGCCTCCGACCGGCGCAATCAGCACTTCGCCAGGTTCCCCAGAAAGTTGAGGGACTCCAACGATCACAAATAACTCCGGAGGCTCGACTTTCAGTTGAATGTCGCTTTCTGCATCGCGTCCCGCCACGACCGTGACCAGGTTGCGTTGCACCTCAGCGGGCATTCCTGCGATTCTTGCTGAGACTTGCCACTTTCCTGCCGGTAAGCGGTGCCCGTAACACTCGCCACTCTCCTTGGTTACCAATTGTCGCCGCTGTCCCGTTTCGACATTGAGCAGATTCACGATCGCACCTGGAATCGGCTCTGGCTCCTCATCGCCATATTGACAACTCACGGTGACCCACAGTCCTCCGTGCTGGGGAACCGGAAGCGGACGGAGGATCAGGTCGAAGAGCGTTGAGCCTTCTCGGCCAACTTTTTTGGGGCCGTTGGCGTCGTCCATATAGCCCTGTTGACGCGCCACGGCGCGATATTGTCCTGGCGGCAAGGTGCGGGCGGGGGAATATACCAAGACGCGCCAATCAGACTCCTCACCCGACAACAAGTCGCCGCCATCGTCAGCCAGTCGGCCTTCGATAGCAAGTCCCGAATCGACATGAACGAATTGCACCTGCGGAACGCCCTGGGAACCATTGGGCAGATCGACGATCGAAACCATCGCGATTGTCGATGCGGTGCGACCAGGCGCACGCCGCTTGAGGACGAAGTCTTGACGCCTCTGCTCGCCCGGTTTCAATAACAGATCTTCTGGGTGAACGTAGGGTTCAAACTCGCTACTCGCAGACACCGAAGCCCTCCACAACCCTGGAGTCATGGGCTGGCTGCGATAGAAAAACACGTCTTTCCCAGCACTCTTGACCGGCAAATCGAGTGAAGCAGGACTGTCGACGTGAACCAACTTCACAACGGCATCGGAGATGAACTTTCGTTCGCCATCGACCCCTTCATACACGCCGCCGGCGATCATCGCCGGTTCTGGCGGGGCGAGTCGTAAGGTCAAATTGAAAACGGTTGAGCTGTCGGTAGAAATTGCTTGCGGATCGCTCGTATCACCGCGGTGATCAACTAAGGTGGCCTCGGTTCGGTATTCACCCGCCGGCAACTCGCTTTTAGGGTAGTAAACCAAGACATCCCAGGTGCCTAGCGAATCGACGCTGGCGTCATCCACAATTCCTTGAACGCGGGCGCCGCCTTTGATGTTGACAAATGATACTTGCGGTTTGCCTTGAGTCTCACCGTCATTCTCCACAGAGACGACCGCCGTCGTCGACGATTTCCGAGCGCCTCGTTGCAAGATAAAATCTTGTCGCTTCTGTTGGCCGGACTGCAAGGCGATCGGGGACTCATGCACGTAGGGCTTAAAGCCCGGCGCGGAAACTGTCGCTTGCCACTCGCCCGGCGCCAGGTCCGCCCCCACAAATCGGCCCCGCCTGCCGGCGGCCTTGTCAACGGAGAGGTTGTGCGAAACAGGTTCCTCCACGTGTCGCAGATTGACGACCGCGTCGGTGATGGGCTTTCGTTCGCCACCCACTTCCTCAACGACCAAGCCGGCCAACAACGCCGGGCGAACCGGCTTTTCGCCTACCCGCAAGGTCAGGTTGAAGATGGCCGACTCGCCTGGGTCGACCTGCTGCGGGCCATCGGTGTCGTCCTCATAAGTTTCACCTAGCCTAGCGACGGCCTGATATTCTCCGGCAGACAATGCGGTCTTGGGATAAGCCACATACACGAGCCACTTGGTGTTGCCATCGTCGAGCACATCGACTTCGTCGCTGTCCGTTTGCAACTCGGCCTCGGTGGCTTCACCCGTGGCTACATTCACAAATTGAACCGTGGGCAACTCGGAGTTTTTCTCGGAGATTTCTACCGAGACCATCGCCGTGTGCGTCGAATCGCGACCCGCTGTGGGATCGACGCGTTCGAGAACAAAGTCCTGTTCCTTCTGCTCTCCAGCCTGCAAGTCAATCACGGCCTTGTGGGCATACGGCTTGAAGCCTGGCGCGGTGACGGTCGCCCTCCAGCGGCCCGGTTCCATATCCTCACCGAAATACTCCGCGGAGGCGCCCCCCACAGGCAGATCGAGTGAACTGGGAAAATCAAGGTGGTCCAGTTTGACCACCGCCTGTGTGATAGGGCGACGCTCATCATCGCCTTCTTCCACCACACTACCCGCCAGTTGTGATAGATCTGTCTCGGTGCCCTTGGTCAGGATCACGTCCAGCACGTGGACACCAGCGGTGGCATCAAGTTGAATGCGAGTTGTCTGGCTCAAGTAGTCGGCGGCGGTGACTCGATAGGTGAGTTCACCCGGTACGACGGATTCGATGAGGAAGTAGCCATTCTCGTCTGTCGTGGCTGATGCTGAGCTGCCGCCGGAAGAGGTAATCGTGGCGGCGGCGATGAGTCCAAGCTCCTGGCCGGTTTCATCCTGGCCGAAGATCCGGCCATGAATACTGAGCGACTCCTGACTTGCCGGTGGTGTACCGGAGCTGCCAGGCGAGTCAACGTTGGCCGCCAATAATTCGATGTTGTGGGTCTGACCCTCGCCGGCAGTTACCTGAATGGCCGAGGGATGGATGTCGCGCGGGTAGCCCGTGGCGGAAGCCACCCGCTGCCAGGCTCCTGGGACGAGGTCGATCTGATAACGGCCGTTCTCATCCGTCACCAACTGCTTGAGTTCATCCGACTCGGCATGTTTTAAATAGACTGTGGCTGCCTCAAGGGGCCTTGGACGTCCGTGCTTCACACCGAGCACCGTACCACGCAACGTGCCCAGTGGTTGGGGCGAGTCGTCACGTTTGGTGAGGATGAAGTTGAGTACATGGGCAGACTCGCTCGCCTGAAATTCAAATCCGGACGGAACCTTCTGTTCCAGGTAGTCATCTGCCGTGACTCGATAGCCGTACTGCTGCGCATTCAGGTCGTCAATCCGATACATTCCGTTCTCATCGGTTGTTGCCGACGCAACGACGTTGCCACCCTCCGCGAGAAATTCCACCTTGGCCCCGGCCAAGGCTTCCGGGTTTTCGCCCTGCTGGTCGTGCCCCGTCACGAAGCCATGAATCGTGGCTTGCTCCGCCGTGACACGACTGCCTGAGGCAAAAAGGAGTACCAGGACCAGCATGGCCAAAGAGCCTCCACTTCGTGCTAGAGACAAATCGAGCAATGGCAAAAACCTGGCGGAGGCATTCATCGGAAGAGTCCTTGGGTTCACTCAGCTCGTTGCGTCGTGCGGCTGGCGGGAGGGCCTAGGCGGAATAACTGTCCAATCAGGGCCCAGGAACGAGGCGGGCACCAAATATGCCAACCCCTTCGCTGCCGTTTGCCGATGTCTGCTTGATAGCAATCGTCACGCTCACGTAGGCGCGGCTCATCGTCGTCGGCGTCGCAGTCGTCCCCGCTGGTACTATGACCTGCGCCGGCGAAGTAGTATTTGGAATGCCGGCGTTCGTCTGAGCCTGGCTAATCGCCCCAGAGATCTGACTTGCCGTCTTGCCAACTTGAATGGGAATGTCGATCAATTGCAGCGGATTATTCCGTCCACCGGTCTGCTTACTGTAGGAGACGAGTGGGCCGTTGGTCGTCTCGATTCGCAGTACTTCGTTGGGCTGAACGCCATTTAGTAGCGGCGGGCGCGGACGAAAAGTCGGATCCGAGACAACGACGCTCGTGTATACCGCCGCGCTGTTGTTGAGAGTCGCAGGGCCATTGATAAAGCCCAGGTGGGCGACGAAATGCATGTCGCTGGTGATGTTCACCGGCCCCGGCGAGTCGTATCGAATCACAATCCAGTCAGGTGGAACGGCGGCCGGGAATCCGACATCACCTGTTGGATTGACCGGAGTGCCCCAGGAGCTTGTTCCGACATTCGGCCCGAAATTTACGATTCGGAGCGGAAAACTGGTCTGCGTAATGGGTGCCGTCAGCCGCCACGCGCTATTTCCCAGTCCGGTATTGCCGGCCGAGTAGGGACGCCAAACATTGAACGAATCTTGCGCTGCGGTCGCGGGGCCGGTATCGCCAAAACAGTCCCCAGAGATCTGAAACCCCGGACAACCAGCCGGCCCAAATTGGTTTCGTCGGTTGAAAAAACGCTGCTGCAAAGGCAACGGACCGTTGACCAGCGCGATTGGCTGAGAACCTGTACCAGAACCTGCCGGGGGAAGGGGTGAGACGGGAACGATGGGGCCTTTCGCGGCCACGCGGTTGATCGTCTTCCCCTGTGCATTAAATGCTGTCACCTGGGGTTCGAGATAGAGGTACTTGCGCTGAGCTGACAATCCCGTGAATTTTGACAAATCAATTGTCAGCGTCGCCTGGCGAAGGCTAGCTGATACCCGTGGAAGTGGATTGCTATTGATGACCAGATCGTCACCAAATACGCCGCCCGAATGAGGAAGCACTGGCTTTAACGTGACTTGGAAATAGCTAATCTGACTCGTGTTGCCAGAAACATTCCAAGTGACTAGGACGGGCTGCTTATCCTGCAAGAGTCCTGTGGTCGCGATGCGGACATTCGTGATCACCGGCGGCTGTTGCGGAGGCGGCTTGAGAAATCGGATCGGCAACAAAGACGACGGTGTTCCGCCCCTTCCGCCGAAGCCGCTCCACCACGGTGGCGTCGATGCTCTTCCGGAAGGGCTCATGATCACGAAAACGTTGGGCGCCTGATTGGGATTTCGATTGGGAGGAAGAATCTTGCCATTGTCAATTTCGTTGGCCTTACCGATCTGATCGCTGGTTTCCTGGTCCGGCTCTTCCTCGACTTCGTTAGAGTCGTTGGCCGCAAGTTCCTCAATCACCATGCCAGG
>JBGTJT010000600.1:0-8534 GCA_041744995.1 Pirellulales bacterium
CTCGTGCGCCGCGTGCGCGACCGCCGTGAATTCACTGCTGTCGGCCGCCAACTCCTGCAACCGGCGGCGGGCGTTCTCCATGGCGTCCATCAGGCCGCACTCACAGGCGGCGCGGACCATGTCGGCCGCCTCGCCGACCGACTGGCACTCTTGCAGCCGCATTTTGAACTTGTAGCCGGTCGCTAGTTCCACCGTCTCGCCGAGCAGGACCGCTTCAACCAGATTGATCTCGCACTCCGGCGTCCACTGGGCGACCCACTTCTCGGCCCAGGTGGCGGAATCCTGCCCGCTTTTGGCAAGTTGGGCAAAGCCGATGTTCAACACCCGCAGGCGGTGCAAGAAGAACGAGCGCTGCAGGTCGAGGAAGGCCGCCTCTTCGGACTTGACGCGGCGATTCTCCCGCAGGTCCAGGCCCAGATCCTGCCGCACGCCGCTGCGATACTTCTCCAGCCGTAGCCGTTCGAGTTCACGGTCGAAGTCGTCCTGGATCGACGTCTTGCTGACCCCTTTCGGGAGCCGGCCGATCGACGTGCCGACTTCGACCCGGGCCAGCGATTCACCCACGACCGAGCGTTCGCCATGTCCGATCAGTGCAATCGCAGCGTCCTGCAAGTCGGCCAATGTCGGGGCGAGTCCGCCCTTCAGCGCCGAAAGCGTGTTCGCCAGCCGCACCCCTTCGATCACTTCGGCCGTCGAGCGGTGCGTTCCCTCGTGCCGCAGATGCCGAGCGACCAGCGACAGGTATCGCGCCGGCAGCCCGTGCAGGTCGCCACCATCGAGCGCGTCCCACAGCAATTCGAAGTAGGCTGGCGCCCGGTTGCCGGCGCCGTAGCCGGACTGGGATGAAAGACGGAAGTAGGAATACGGCATCAACGTCAATAGGCTGGAGCGGCGGGCAAGCGAAGCGAACTCCTCGTCGCTCATCCCTTCGTGCTCATCATTGAGCACTGGCGCGTGGTACGCGCCGACCACCACCGCGATCTTGTCGGCGGGCGTGCCGGCGGCAATCGTTTCGCGGATCCGCCGTCGCATGAACGCCTCGCGGACGAGGTTCTCTGCCTGCGACAAGTGGGTGTCGTACTCCAGTTCCCGCAGCGCGGCGCCGAATTCGAATGCCGCCAAGCGATACACCTCGGGACTCGTGTTGTGTTCGAAGCGGCGTTCCCAGTAGCTTTCGTAGTCGCTCTCGCCCGCCTGCTCCGCGAAGCTCTGATAGACCGAAGCCCGCTGGCCAAACTCCTCCGGCGTGAGGTGGCCGGGACTCTCGGGCAACTCGTCGCCGGCTTCGCCATTCTGGTCGCCGTCGGATTCGGCGGCCTCTTGCTTGCCGTTGGTTGGTTCGTCGACCGGCACGTCGTCGCTCAGAGTCCTCAATCCGACGCCTTGCAGGGCGAGAAACACATCCGACGGCAGGTCAATGAACTCGGCCTGCACGCCGTTCTCCTTGGCCCACAGCAGAGCCTGATACTCCGGGCTGTAGCGGGCGATGGGGTACACCAGCGTGCGGATCGGCAGCGAGTCGGTATAGGCAAGGATGGCAATCGGCGGAATCGAATCCTTCCGCGTCATGTCCTTGATCAGACCTTCTGCGTCGGCAAGTCCTTCGATCAGCACCTTCTTAGGCTGCACGCGGTCGAGGAACCGCCGCAGATGCCAGGCCCCGGCGGGCGAAAGGTGCCGCACGCCGAAGACATGCAGACCGGCCAGCGATGGTGCGGTGGGTTTAAGCATGTTCCAGACACGCGTTGTAGAGCGCTCGCCAGGAGGAACCTCGCTTCTTCATGACGTTCTTGAGATACTCCTGCCAGACGATCTGGTCCTTCTCTTCGTCCCTGACGACTGCACCTTGCAGGCCGGCGGCCACGTCGCCCGCTTCCACCGTGCCGCTGCCGAAGTTGCCGGCCAATGCCATGCTGTTGGCCAATAGCGAGATTGCCTCGGCGGTCGAAAGCACACCGGAGGGGCTTTTGAGCTTGGCCTTGCCGTCGAGTGTCTGCCCGGTCCGCAGTTCGCGGAAGATGGTTACCACCTGTTCGATGGCATCCTCGGTCGGGATCTCTGCCAGCAGGTCCAGACTGGACGCCAGTTCGCGGACCCGCTTGCGGACGATGTCGATCTCCGTCTCGATCTCCTTGGGCGTCGGCAGCACGACAATGTTGAATCGCCGTTTCAGCGCCGCCGACATGTCGTTCACCCCGCGATCGCGGGTGTTCGCCGTGGCGATGATCGAAAAGCCCTTTTCCGCGGGCACCTCCGTCAACAGTTCGGGCACCGAGATTCGCTTCTCCGAGAGCAGCGAAATCATCGCGTCCTGCACTTCCGAAGCGCAGCGGGTGATCTCCTCGAAGCGGGCCACGCTGCCCGACTCCATCGCCCGGAAGATCGGGCTCTTGATGAGCGCCTCGTGACTGGGGCCATGGGCGATCAGCATGGCGTAATTCCAGGTGTAGCGGATCTGCTCTTCGGTTGTGCCGGCGGTTCCCTGCACCACCTTGGTCGAGTCACCGTTGATCGCGGCGGGGAGATGCTCCGAAAGCCAGCTCTTCGCCGTGCCTGGCTCGCCGATCAGCAGCAGCGCCCGGTCGGTGACCAACGTTGAGATGGCGATCTCGACCAGCCGCTGGTAGCCGATGTACTTGGGCGTTATGGGGAGCTTGCCCGCCTGGCCGCCGCAGATGTAGGTCAGCACCGCCCGCGGCGACATGCTCCAGCCGGCGGGCCGCTCGTGCTTGTCTTCTTTGATTAACGCGTCGATCTCTTCGGCAAACAACTGCTCGGCCGGCTGCCGGAGCATCTTGCCGTTGTCGATCGCCGTTGTTTTAGCGGCCGTTTTCGTCTTGGCCATGGCTGCTTCCTTTCGGGCATCTATTGCTTGGCTTTTGCTTCCGTGAGGTAGGGGACGAGGTCGTCCACCAGCCATTCCGGAAAGTCTGGAATCATCGCTTCGATTTTCGCGACGCTTGACTTCGGCATCTCATTCATCACCTGGCCCAGCCACCAGCCGCCATAGTAGCGACCCTTGCCGCCGGCCATCTTCTTGAGGCTTTGCATCAGGTACTCTTCTGTTTTCGGATGCCCGAGGCGGGCCATCGTGATCAGGCTTTGCAGGGTTTCCCAATGCCAATCCTTCTTCTTGAGGTTTGCTTCGAAGAACTTGGCCAGGAAGTCGAGCGTCGGCTGGTGCTTCGGCCGGGCGAGCGCAGCTACCAGGGAATAGTCGCCGAGTTCGACGGCGGCGTCGAGCCAGCGATCGTCAAGCTTCGCTTCCTGGAAGATGCTATGGACGGTCTCGTACCGCCCCACCTCCAGATAGTCGCGACTGACGCCGGAGGAATGATAGACCCTCTGGTGGGCCGCATCGGTGAGGGCTTGATACACGGCCGCTTGCCTTTCCGCCTGCGGGTCGTTTTGCTTTTTCTTGGCGGGCTTGTAGAGCAAATAGGGGGCAAAGCGTTCGTAGACGGCCTTCGGCTTTTCGACAGTGATCGCCGCCAGGAAGGCGTGGCTGAACAGTTCGGGTGCCAGCGCATCGGCGTCCTCCGCCAGCCGTTTCCGCAAGGCGGCGTTGCCGCTGGCGACCATCAGGGCCGCGACTTTACGATTGACGTCCCCGCCGTCTTGCGACTTGCCTTTCAGCTTGCCGATCTGCTCACGGCGGGTGTAACAATCCCCCAGGACCGCCAGCGACTTCTTATCGCTGCGCCCATTGAAACAGGAGAGCAATTCGTAGAACCGCGACACCGCCTTGCCCTGCTGCTCCTTGTTTTTGGAGGAGAACATCTCCTCAAGCAGCCGGTTTGACTCTTCCAACAGATACGCCAGCACCTTGGGGCTTGGGTTGCGGCTGACGTGGGACGACACCAGCGACAAGTCGGCTCCGCCGAGCGCCTTGATCAGCGCGTCGACCGCCCGGGCGTCCTTGAACTCAGCTAGGCTCTGCAGCGCGGTGCGGCGGATCTCTTGCGCCCGCGCGGCCGTTTGTTCGATCAACAGCGGAATCGCGGCTGCGTTGCCCTTCAAGCAGGCGAGCGCCGCCACCTTTACGTCCTTCGACCCAGACTCGAGCGCCTCTTCGACCAACGCGCCGGTCGCCTCCGGATCGAGCTGGTGCAGCAACTTCAGCCGCCGGGCGTCGCCCCCCTTTCCCTTGAGATGGAACGACTCGCGGATTTCCGTATAGATTCCCTTGCCGTAGATCGGCAATACCTTCTCCGCCATAAAATCGCCGATTTCTCCGTAAACGTCGTCGATGGCGGCCAGCGCCGGCCGGATCAGCCGCAGATCCTGGAAAGCGCCTCGCTCGTGGGCGTCGCGAATAATCTCCAGCCGTCCACTGCCGGTGGTGGTGAGCGCCTCGATCAGCGGTTTGAGCACCCGCGCGCTGGCCATCGACGACGGGAGCCGCATGTCGCTGGTCTCGATCGGCTGCAACTTCCCTTCCGCTCCGGTCGTCCCCTGCGTGTAAAGAATGGCGGTCACCAGCGTGCTGAGGTCGAGCAGCGCATTGGCGGAGTCTTTCGACGGGCTGTTGATCAGCTTTTCCGCGGATTCGCCGACCTTGGCGAACACCGGCGCCTTTTCGCCCGCCTTCTTCAACTGCGGAATCAGCTTTTTTAGGCGAAAATCGTCTGCGGCCAGATTGCTGCCGGCGATCGCCAGCCGCCGGGTTTCATCATAGACCTGATTCAGAACGGCAATGCTCATGCGAGGTTCCTAGAAAGTGAGCCGCACGACGGCGTCGGAAGTGACGATGCTCAACGGTTTGACTTGCAGCTTACCGCTGTCGAGATCGTGGTAAAAGCGACCGACGAGTGTCTGCTTCTCGTGCAGTTCCTTGGGCAGCAGGCCGAGCAGGTAGCGGCTGGGCGGCTCTTCGGCGGCGCCGATTTCGGTCAGCACCAACCGCTCCCCGTTCTTGTCCTCGATCACGTAATCGTCGCCGACGGTGCCCAGCTTCGCAAAGTTCATCGCGTATACCGGCCGCTTGTCCGCCAGCGGCGCCTTCAGATGCGATTTGACTTCCTTGACCAGCTTGACGAAATCGTCCGCGGCCGCCTGGCGGACCGTGGCGAAGTCTTGCTTGTCGACTGGCCGCGGCAGCATCGAGTCCCAGCGGACCCGCGGATTCACGTCGCCCGGGTAGACGCACAACTCCGCGACCTGGGCGACTTGAAAGAAGCTGTCCTCGCTCTTGATGTACTTGGCCGCTTTGTAAGGGCGAAACGTCTGCGTGAGCTGGATCTTACCGCTGGCGAGGTTCATCCAGATGCCCGTATCGACATACTCGCGGCGGGCCATATCGTCGTACGAGTTGAAGGCCAACTGCAACAGTTCAACGTCCTTTTCGACAAGTCCCGCCTCGGCAAGTTCCCGCAATTGCCAGGCGTGGCCGAGCCAGGTGGCGATGCCGCTTTCTGTCTCCGGCTTCAGTTCGGGATCGTCCAGCCGGCTTTGCAGGTAACTGCGCCCCTGTCGGATCAAGGCGTGCAGTCGTGCCAGATGATCGAGCGCTTCGCTATAGATCGCCTCCCGCTTGTTCGCGGGCACGTCGGCGTCGAAGCTGCCGTCGGCGGCAGTGAACAGTTTCGTGTAGGCGTACAGCGCCGACTGCGCGCCGGGCAGATAAGCATTGCCGAGTTGCTTGGCCTGCTGTTCGATCTGCAAGGCGGTCTTGGCATTGGTGTTGCCCATGCCCGTGCGGACCAGGTCGTGCGTCAGGTTTTCGAGCAGGTCGAGCCCGTCGAGTTGGGCCTTGACTTTCTTGGCCAGCGCCGCCTTGTTGACCTGCTTTGGTTTGGCGGCGGTGTCCTGTTGCTTCTCCTTGCGGGCGGAGAGCTTCTCTCGCTTTTCGGCCAGGTCCGCCGGCACGTCGGCCGTCGTGAACGTCTTGCCGTCGACAAAGGCATACATGAGACCCAGGCTGTGTTTGCAAGGAAACTGGCGGCTGGGGCAACTACAGCGATAGGTCGGGCTGTCGGGGCGGGCGAAATCGCAAGAGGTGTGGTAGTTCGACTTGCCGCTGCCGGAGCATTCGCCAAATAGCAGTGTCTCGTCGGCCGACTTGTGAAACGCGACGAACTTGCCCTTGAGCACCAAACCGCGGCCATTCTTAATCGCCGCCGCATTCGGAGCGGCCGCATCCACAAATGACTGGTCAATCGAAATCATCGTTGTCCCCGTGGAATGAAGGACGAGAAAAGGTTGAAGGAGAGATAAAAGACAGATTATAGAGCCTGCGTCACGAGACGGGAACTAACAAAAATGCGTTCGGCCCGGATTCCGTGAACTTGCCTCCGGACCCTGCGGGAACCCGCCGCCGATTGGCGCGAACCGCCAACGATAAGATGCTCAACCGACTACCAGGCGGGCCTGCTGTTCAGAAATCGTAAAGCGGGCGATGGTGCCGCTGTTGAATTCCAGGAAGTCCGCTTCCACGCCATCAGAGAAGATCACGCCTTGGGTGGGCATTTGTGAGCCGATGACCAATTCATCGCCCTCCTCCAGAAACCCAGCCACCAGATTAGCCTGAGAATGTTTGCTTAGAAACGGCTCCCGTACGGCCCAGACCAGACGGCGATCCTCCAGTTTCAACTGCAGCCGCGGTATCGCCGGTCCGCCCGCAAACCGACTGAAGCCGGCCGCCATGTTGAACAGTGAAGAGAGCCAACCGGTCGAGCCAGCACCGGTTGAGATCAAGATGCCGCTGGACGACTGCGGCTCGCGGCGATCGTCGACCTCCAGCGTGTAACGTGCGGAGACGTGGCTGGCACAGCCGACGAAGAAGTCGTTGAATGCCAGCAACCGTTGCCCTTCATTGGTATTCACCTCCGCCAACGTCACCTCGCGGACTTTAGTAGGCTTGCTCTTGATCGACTGGCGAACGATGGCTCTGGCCTGCCGCACATCGAACGGTAGCAGCACGCCGTCGATGCGGGCCGGGTCGGGATTGACGCCGATGATCGGCAGATCGCCGACGTACTTCGCCGTATTGGCCACCAGGCCGTCGGGTCCGATCACCACGACCAAAATGTTTCCCATCCCAATCGGGCGCGGCGCACGGTCGATCTCGATCAACCTGCCGTGAATGCAATCATCGTCGTTGTGCCGCATTCGAGAAAGTCAGAATCGGGTAGGGACGACCGTGTTGCTCCGCCGCCTCCGTCACGACCGCTGTCCGCCGCACCTGGCAACCGAACGTGTCCCTAGGGCGGCTATTTCTGCAAGTGGTTATAACATTACTCTACTTGTACGCGTTGCTCGCGGCAGATTTAAACGTGCGGTGGCATATTACACTATTCATCTATTTGCTAACGACTTACTTGTTTATTCTTGGATCATACTGGTGGTTGACATCGAGTGGTCGGATGCTAGCGGGGCTGGCCATCGGTGCTCTGGTCACCACGTTATTGCACTCAACTGCATTGGTTTGGATCGTCGCGATCGCTGCGGTGCATTGTTTTTCAGATGACCGTCTGATTTCAAGACGCTGGCGGCTCGAATATCACGACTTCGCTTCTGGCTCCGCCAACAACAGAGTCATCGCTTCTTCAATCCAACCACTATGCCAGTCGTGGTTACGCTTTGGTCCGTCTCGATATTCATGTGGAATGGCCAGTTTTTCCAGCAACGCATGAACCGCCTCGTGATCCTCGCGAAAGTTGCCATAGCCAGTTAGGATCAGCCGCTTACGTTCGCCAAGCGATTGGCCGTTCTCCCGCAACAGCGCCAAGATGCGATAGGTTTCAAAGTTCTCCTGGTCTCCAAAAATGGGCGCATTGCCGTACTTCCCGATCTTCTCCATCGCCAGCGGCGCGTCCCAAGCTGCCGCACGACCGAACAACTGGGGATGCCGAAGCAGCAGACTCCAAGCGCCCCAGCCAGACTTGCTGAAACCCAGTAAGAGTCGTCCTTCGGCGTTGGCTTGAACGTGATAATGTTCTTCAAGAAACGGCAACACCTCACGGATGAAGTAGGACTCCTGGCGTAGCTCTTTGTCGGTCGGGTGATCGGCGTACCAGGGCAGGTGTGAAAACGTCGGCGCAACCACAATTACGTTGAACTTGTTATGCAGATTGTGCTTTGCGATTTCGAGCAACCCATCCCCGTAGCGAGTCTCTGTTCCTGCCTCGACGGGCAAAACATAGACGACGGGATATTTCCGGTCCTCTTCGACTTGATCGGGCAACAGCACTCGCAGGACGGTCTTGCCTTTCTGGTATTCCGATTCGACTTCATGGACGAGAATGCCCTGCTCGTCCTTGCGAGCTTGTTCGCCCCCAGCCGTAGCCCAGGCACTGACCAGCATCGAAGCGAATAGGGTCAATGCAACCGATAGCACGGCGGTAAAACACCCTCGACCACGCACAAGCATGCCGTGACGTTCACCCAGGGAGTCAACCGCCTCTTTGGCTTCCTTGAGGCCGCCGCCTTGATGTTCTCGGTACAACTTAATCGCTTCAATCTTCTTCCCTTCGCCGAGAAGTCGCAGCGCCGCACCCTCAAACCCTTCCGGGACGTCTCGCGCTCGCGTTTGT
>JBGTJT010000601.1:0-1660 GCA_041744995.1 Pirellulales bacterium
CACCGCAAGGAACGCCTCCTCCGTCGCCGCCGATTGGCGATGCCCAACCCGCCCAGCCACCTGTCGCGGCGCCACCTGGCCCTTCGCGCCCGTTCGACTACCCGATCGCGCGGCAGCCGGGCGGCCAGATATTGGCCGAGGCTGAAACGAACGAGCAGTGCAAAGTGTTCGCCCGCGTGGGCGACCAGTTGATCCTGGGGTGCGACTTTCTTGATCGGGTTGATCAGGTCATGGAAGCGAACAAGGAACGCATCCCGCCGGCGAATTGGGAGACGCAGCGGCTGTTGTTGATTAAGGAAGTGCTCGACAAGATGATCGAGAACAAACTCGTCATCGCCGACGCGCGGCGCAAGATTCCCGAAGAGGCGATGCCCAACGTCGAACGGCAACTGAATGAAGAATTCCAAAAGAACCAAATTCCCAAGATGATGGCCGACGCCAAGGTCCAAACGAGAGTCGAACTCGAGCGATTGCTCAATGAGGCCGGCAGTTCGATCGAAGCGCAGCGCAAACTGTTCATGGAGCGGGCCATCGGCGCACAGTGGGTGCGGCAGTCGATCGACGCGGAACGAGAAGTCACGCACGCCCAAATGTGGAAGTATTACCAAGAGCATCTCGACGACTACCGACATGAGGCGAAGGCCAAGTGGCAGGAGTTGCACGTTGCCGCTGCGAGTATGCCGTCGCGCGAGGCGGCATTCCAGAAGATCGCTCAGATGGGCAACGACGTGGTTCAGGGCCGTGCGCCGTTCGAGACGGTCGCCCGGGCGCACTCCCACGGCCTGACCGCCAAGGAAGGGGGCCTCAACGACTGGACGAGCAAGGGGAGTCTGAAAAGCGAGAAACTCGACGCGGCCCTTTTCCAACTGCCGCTCAATCAGATGAGTCCGATCATCGAGGACGCCGACGGCTTTTACATCATCCGCGTCGTTGAGCGTCAGCCGGAGGGCTTCATGCCGTTCCGCGAGGCTCAAGTGGAGATCGCCGAAAAGATCAAAGTCCGGCACCGCGATGAGCAGATCGAGAATTACTACGCCACGCTTCGCGAGGAGATCTCGGTCTGGACGATCTTCGACGACCCGCAAGTTGCGGCCAAGCTTCCGCCCACCCACCGCTAAATCCCCTTTCTCGCGGCCGAAGCTGCCGGCTATCGTGGCTGAAGCTGCCAGCTTCAGCGGACGGCCTACCGATCCTACGGCGAGTTTGCTCCTGTTCGGGCGCGACGATATGATGGAGGGGGCGTCAATCGCCCTCCGGCGGCCTGCGGCCGCCTTTTTGCGGCCCTTCCGCCGCGCTTTGGTGTGAGCCTGCTTTTTGCTCCGCGCGGTCGATTGTGAAATCGCCACAAGCTGGTTACATTGCTAGGGTAACAGCAACTACCAACGTGTCAGGACAGATTCTATGAGCGTTGCCGAACAGAATGTTTCCCGCGACGAAGCCGCTACGCTGAATCTTGGCGATCAGCAAATCGAACTGCCCGTTATTGTGGGGAGCGAGGACGAGAAGGCTCTCGATATCTCCAAGCTTCGCTCGGCGACCGGCCACGTCACGCTCGACGAAGGCTATGCCAATACCGGCAGTACCATCAGCGGAATTTGCTATCTGGACGGCGAGCAGGGCATTTTGCGCTATCGGGGTTATCCGATCGAAGTGCTCGCCG
>JBGTJT010000602.1:0-5468 GCA_041744995.1 Pirellulales bacterium
CGAAACAACAACCACCCAACGCCCCAGAACTTGGCGTGAAACTGGGAAGATTACAAAGACTCAGCAAATCCTCGCTCTAGTGGCATAGGAATTCCAGTTTGTGGCACTAGCGGCCGGTTTGGCGATGCTAACAGGCCGTTGTAATTTCCAACAGAATGCTAAGGAAACTTCGCTTCTTCGTCGGGCAAACTGAGCTGTTCAGCTTCTTCGACCTGCTCTTCCAGTTGTTCGGCTTGTTCGATCATGCCGCTCAATTCTCGCCGGCTGAGCAGGTAGACGACCGCCCCGATGGCGGCAATGGTGACCGTAATTGCGCGATATGTTAGGGCGACCAGCAGGCCAAGTCCCGCGGCGCCGAGCAGGCGATATAGTTCCTCGGTCACAAATTCAAACGCCCCCAGTCCCCCGCCGGGCAAGGGGATCGCGCCGCTGACCAGCGCCAGCGGGATGATGATGAAATGGGCGACCAGGCCGGGCGCCTGCTCGGGCAGACCTTGAGCGATGCAGTAAAAGGCGAACACGTTGCCGCAATGGGCGATCATCGAGACGAAGATCGATAGATACAGCACCCGCCGCCGTTGCCGGTAGACGTAGACGGCGTCGACCAATTTTCCCACCAGCAAACCCACTTTGGGCAATCGGCGCAGCCGGCGCATCGGCCGACTGTCATGCCAGCCGGGCAGCAGGAGTACGAACATCCCCACGGCCAGCAAGGCGGTGAAGCCGAGCGTGATGCGGCCGAACTCGACAATATCTGAGCCAAACTGCGAAAGGTCTGTCAACAGGATGGCCCCGCTGGCCACGATAAACAGCGCCAGCATCCCCAGCACGCGGTCGACGACAATCGTGGCGACCGCCTCGGTCCGTTTGCCCGGCTGCTCGCGGGCAATGAACACCGCCTTGAAAAAATCCCCGCCGACAGAGCCGAGCGAGACTAGGTTAAGCAGGTAGCCCAAGAACCCCAGCCGGAAGGCGTCGCGAATGCTAAACGGCATGTCCAGCGCCCGCACCAGCCAGTACCACCTCACAATGGTAATAACGACGGAAGTGAAAATCGCGCACCAGGCGACCGCCAGATAGCCCCAATGTTTGGGTTTGTCCCATAGATTGTCGAAAGTTTCCGGGTCGTCGGTCAGCACCCGATGCACCAGAACGGCGAGAATCGTCACGGAAACGGCGAGTTTCAACAGGTTGAGTAGTGTCTTTTTCAAGCCAGGCGACAGGTAGAAAAGGTGCGGCGGGATGACGTATCATAGCAAAAAAAGCGACACACTGGGCGATCGCGATCAGCAACGCCAGCCGCGAACCTCCGAAACGTCGGCGGCATCCTACTATTAACCCTAGCCAACGAGGGAGATTGACAGTAGAAATAGAGTTGGTAAATTTCTCTGTCCAAGGCGGTTCGTGTTGACGATAATGATTATTCGCAATACTCGGCCCTAGCGGCCGTCGCCGCACAAGAGAAACGAGCTTCAAGTCGAAGCTTAACGGGGGATTAGCTCAGTTGGGAGAGCGTCTGGCTGGCAGCCAGAAGGTCATCGGTTCAAGTCCGTTATCCTCCACTTTCTAAAATCACAAGCCATTTGCGTCAAATTGATGCAAATGGCTTTCTTTTTTGGACTTACCGCAACAAAGTTGCCTTAAATGAGCGTTGCGGCCCGCGTCCAAGTTTCCTGAATTGTTCGATAAACCGCTTGATGTAAGTTCGATAAGGCCGCTCAAATAGTTCGATAAGACAGCCCCTGACCCACTGCATTGGGGGGTTTGGGGTTTTCGTTCCCTAAGTCTCATCCCCTAAGTCTTATAACTCCTCAAGTGGGATCGGTGGGCATCGAACCCACATCGTCCGGTTTATGAGACCGGTGCATTACCTTGTCTGGTCTCAGCAAAGTCATCGTTCCTATCCTGTCGACAATGCGGCCTGAACGGGCCGCGAGGTTTGCTGGTAGGCGGGTGAACGTGTTTGAGCGGAAGGCGGCCTGAAATGAGACACTTCGCAAGCTCGCAAAGCCAAAGCCTTAATGGTCAGACGCGCTGTGCGACAAAACGAATCATTCCGGATGCGTCAGCTTCTTGATTCACCGCAAAGCCATTCTCTTGCAGAGAGTTGGCCAGCCATTATGGAGAGATGCGTAGCTTGTTGTATTTACTGACCTTCAGGTTCCAGCGAGAACCGTCCCGCTCATGCAGGATATCGTAAACCGTCACATGCGATTCCCTGTATTCCAGAAAGCAGGTGAGATTTCGATTCTCATCACTACGGACTGGAATGAATCGTTGTTCCGCGGTCAACTGGGTGGAGTAATCCCGGAGGCTAATGACTGATTGGAATTCACTCATGATAGCACGTTCGTCGAAAAAAGCTCGCCCACCAGTGAACTTCTAGAGCAGCCGGGCGGGTGCCGGGTCGTGCCGCCGGGGCGTTATTGTGAGGCCGGCGGTTCGAGCGCCACGTCGCAAAACGTCAACGCTGCGATGTCGTTGGCGCCGATGATCAGCCGGTCCTGGCTCCAGTCGCGCTCCTTGAGGTACGTGATCTTGGCGGCGGTCGAGGCCGCGGCAAGCTTCAGCGTGACGACGTTGCCCGTCGCCCTGCCGGAGACGACTTGGCCGCTCGCGTCGTCGAGATAGAACTCGCGTATGAGCGCATCGTGCCAGCGGACCGGCTGATCGAACTCGAGCGTGATCTCGTCCCGCGCGGCCGAGCTGAAGGCGGCGCGGCGGAGATCGGCAGGCGCGATGCTTCCGGCCGGCCGCTTGTCGTAGAAGTCGCGCTGGAGCATCGGCTGGATCAAGCGGGCGAACTGGCCCCAACCCGCGAGCGGATAATGGCAGCCGCCCTCGGGCTGGATCCCGAGCGTCGACATGATGCTCATGTTGGAATAGAGCCGCGGCAGAGTCCGCTGCGCTTCGCGGAGGCGATCGCCCGAGCCGTGACGCCCGCCCATCGCGCAGGCGTTGGGCCAGATTTGAAAGACGTAGTAGCGCTCGATGTTCGGCATGTCGGTCTTCCACGCGGCCGAAAGGTCGACGAAGAGCTGCTGATACGTTTCCCATCCGTACCCGCCGGTGGGTCCGTCGGCGCCCTGGTCGTTCTCGCCCTGGTGCCAGATGACGGCGCGGATCCCATGCGTGAGCCGGGCCTGCTGGATCCGCCACAGCGTCCGGCCGTAGATCGTCGCCAGGTCGGCGTGATCGTCGGGTGCGGGCTGGTGCTCGTCGATCCGCGTGCCGCCGACGGCGCCCTGGATGATGCAGATGGGGACCTTCTCGCTCTCGACGAGCCGCTTGGCCAGTTCCATGCCCCACCAGCCCAGTTCCGCCTCCTGCTTGCGTTCGCGATCCTTCCACACCGGTTGGCACCAGAGGTTTGGCCGCGCAAGCCCTTCGCTGTTCGCCTTGTTCATCCGGTTGCGCACCCAGTCGGCGCCGTTGCCGCGCCCCGTCGGCCCGCCGTAGCTGCGGACCCACTCGTGCGTCTCGGGCGGCGCCTGGTCGCCCGTGTCCGTCGCCAAGGCGTTGGATTGCCCGCTGATCAGGTACGCGTCGCCGCAGACCAGATCGCCGACGGTCTCGAGCACCCGCTTCTCTCCGTCGCGCTTCACGCCGAACTCGACGCGATATTTGACCATCCCCGGCTTGAGCTTCACCGTGAAAGCGTAGCGGCGCTCAGCGCCGAGCGGAGCCTCCAGCGTTTCGTACGGCGCGTCGTCCGCATACACTTTAAGCACGACCCCGTCGGCCGGCGCATCGAGCGAGCCGCTGTAATAAAGCGTCCCCTCGTTGCGATCGTCGCGGGCGTAAAACTGGCCCTGCTCGGGCTTCTCGTCGGCTTCCGGCGTGCGCTGGACCCAGGCGTCCGACTTCGGCTCGGCCACGTTGATCGACACCGTCTGCGCCACTTCGGCCCCGCCGTTGTCGATCGTCGAGGTGACGCGGATCGGCCCGCTGAATTGCGATCGGCGGAGAATCAGCCGATCGGCCGCAATCTCCTTAATGACCGCGCCGCCGGAGACGGTCCATTGATAGTGCAGTTCGCCCGCGCCGGCCGCCTGCATCGCCTCGGCGTTGCTGAAGCGGGGGACGACCTCGATCGCGTCGCGGCCGTTCCATGATTGCGGCGCAGTGAGCGCATATTCCGGCTCGGGGATCGTCTCGCGGATCGTCACCGGCACATCGGTCACGCTGACGCTCTCGGGATACACCGCCTTCAAGCTGAGCACCCATGCGGCGTCGCCCGTTACGCGACCGGCGTCGAGCGTGTAGGTGAAGCGATCGGTCGCGACGACCGACTCGTCATCGCCCCGCTTGAGAATCCAGTAAACCTTCTCCGCGCCGTCGGCCCGCGCGGTCGCGGTAAAACGCTGGCCCTCGTCGACGGCGATGGTCTTTGGCTCGACGGCGATGGTCTCAGGCGCCCGCGGGAGCGCAGCGTCTGTCGGCACGAGCGTGCCGACCAGCGTCTGCAACGGCTTTTGATTCTCGTAGGCGAGCCGGACCCAGTCGGCCGACCGCATGGCGTTGGAGATCCGCACCTCGTCGATGTCGCCCACGTACTGGTAGTTCTTGTACCAGCCGCCGAGGAACATGCGGGCCGGCGTGCGGATGTTGAGCACGCTGTTTTTGCCTTCGCTAAGCCCGTCGAGCCGGCCGTTCACGTACAGCCGCGATTCGCCCTCGCGGTAGGCATGCACGACGTGTATCCACTGCGACATCGCCACGCGGCTCTGCCCCGCGACGTCCGCACTGGAGAAGTAGCACTCCACGCGCACGTGCGGCGGGCTGCGGACGCCCGTGATCACCTTGCCCTGCCCCTGCTCGTTGCCCCAGCCGACGGCGATGGTGTTCACCGTTTCGGGGCGGAACCAGGCCTCGGTGGTGCAAGGGCCGGCTCCGGTCGGCAGGCCCTCGATCATCTCGCCGCAGTTGACGCCCTGCCGCCGCTCGAATCGCCTCGCGGCACCGATCATACCCTCGGTCGCCGTCGTCCCGTCGTCTGTCGGCGTGACCGTGCCGACTTCATCTTTTACCGGGTCGTCCCCGCCTAGGTGCATGACCACGGCGTATCCATTGGACGCGTTGAAGACCGCCTTGCCGTTGGACTCGCTCGCGGCGTCGGCGTTGCCCCAGTGCATCGTAATCAACTGGCGGTCGTTGCCGCGGATGAGCGGAATGCGCACCCAGATCGCCGCCTCGCCGTTCGCCGCATCCCAGTGGTCAAACTGATACGCCAGCGGACCGGCGTCGCCGGAAAATCGGACGTCCGCCCCGTCCGGCCTGGCCTGGGTGAAATCAAAGGTCTCGGCGCTGAGGCGGACCAGCGCGGGAAAGTTCTCCTCGCGGGCCGCCTCTGGCAGGTCGGCGCCGTCGGGCGTCGTCAGCAGCGCGAGCGTCCCCTGATGCTTCCACTCGCCATAGTCGGCGGCGAGCGAGGGCGACGCGGCGACGGCGCCGAGCAGGATAATTGC
>JBGTJT010000603.1:0-2937 GCA_041744995.1 Pirellulales bacterium
CAGGCGCTGCGGTCCGCGCTGCCGAACGCCTCCGACCGGCGCAAAGCGACGTTGTCGCAAGCCGTCGATTTGCTCTCCGCACGCTAACACTCAAAACTCCCCGAAGGAGAAACCGATCGTGTCCCAACCTCCACAAACTACTCGGCGGCGATTCCTGCAAACCACTGCGGCGGGCGCCGCCACCTTTACGATTGTGCCCCGCCACGTGCTGGGCCGCGGGCAGACGCCTCCCAGCGAAACGCTAACGTATGCCGTGGTGGGCAACGGCCGCCGCAAGGACGCCGGCATCGGCTGCGCGGGGGACCGCAAGAGGATCGCCGTCTGCGACGTCGACACCAAGCACATTGGCGGTGAACCGGACAACAAGACCCGCTACACCGACTTCCGCAAGCTGCTGGAGCGGCAGGACCTGGACGTCGTCTGCATCTCCACACCGCCCCACTGGCACGCGCTGATCTGTATTGCCGCGGCGCAGGCGGGCAAGCACATCTTCTGCGAGAAACCGATGACCAAGTTTATCGCCGAAGGCCGCGCGGTGGCCGACGCGGTGGAAAAAGCCGGCGTGGCGTTTCAGATCGGTACGTTCAATCGCTACGGCAACGCCAACAACAAGGCCCACGTCGAGAACCACAAGATCATCCAGCACGGGCTGGTCGACGACCTCAGCGGCATCGTGGCCTATACCGGCGCGAAGAACCGGACCGGCAAAACCGACCTGACCGAACAGCAAGTCCCCGCCAGTCTCGACTACGACATGTGGCTGGGGCCGGCGCCGTACAAGCCGTACAACGCGGCGCGGGTCCACTACAGCAACCGCTTTTACTGGGACTACGAAGGGGGCGACCTGACGAACTTCGGCGCGCACAGTTACGATCCGTTCCAGTGGACGTTCGCCAAGGACGACACGGCGCCGGTCAAGGCCGTGCCGAGCGCGCCCTGGCCGCAGCATCCCGACGCGGTCGGCCAGTATGGCTGGGTGGAGTTGACGTATGCCGACGGGTTGAAGGTCGTCATCACCGGCGGAGGCTGGAAAGGGGGCCCCAAGTACGAAACCTCGGCCAAGCAGCGGTTGCTCAGCGTCGACGATCTGGACGAAGCCGGCCGCAAGAAGCTGGCCGACCTGCCCGACCCCGAGCCGATGCTCCGCTTCGGCGAAGCGGTCCGTCAGGGCAAGCAGTCGGGCGGCCACGCCGAGTCGGCGCACCGCGTCTGCACGGCGCTGCACCTGGCCAACATCGCCATCCGCATGGGACGCACGATTCACTTCGATCCCGTGACCGAACAGATCCTCGGCGACGAGCAGGCCAACCGCCTGGTCAACATCCCGATGCGCGCGCCGTGGCGCCTGTAGCCAAGTAGGGTGGGCATCGCCCAACAGAAACCAGAATACGGCCACACGTACCGACAACACTGCTGGTCGTTGCCCACCCTACTAAACTCCGGTTGTTGTGGACCGTTAAGGTAAGAGTTCGATTGCAAAGTGGTTCGCGTCCTCGGTCACCTCGAACCGCAGTGGCGACGTCTCATGGCGCTGATAGATCAGGGGAATTTCCGGCGCCGTTGAGTTGGGCCTGGTGGGGGGCTGCCCTGGCGCAAGCGACACACCTTGCGTTTTCGGCACGACGATCACGCTGTGGGCGCCCACCACCGCGCCGTCGCCTGGCGCTGCGGTAATCAGTTCAAAACGGCCTTCGCCGTCGAGATCGCCCGTAGCGGCCGGACCTGTTTCGGGACGGAAGATGACCTGCGCTCCGCTCACCGGCGCTCCGTCTTGCAGGACCTGTCCAGTGACGACGGCCGTGGATAAGTTGCCCGTGCCGCAACCGGCGAGAGCGCTGATTACGATCGCCGAAGGCAAAAGATGAACCACGAAGCCACAGAGAGGGCGGAGGAAGACGTTGTTTGTTTTGGATTGCCGACGGCGGATGGCATCCAACCAATCCGCCATTCGCCATCCGCCATTCGCAATGCAACTTGCCACCTGCTTCACCATCCCGTCTTCACCTCGCCCGAGTCACGGATAGCCAGCAATTGCAGCAAGTTAAAGTCGATCGAATCTGCCAAAAAGTGTACCGAACCGTCGGCGAACAGCACCGAGACGCCGCCCGGATGCGACGAGGCCAGCGGCGCGCGGTTGTCGGTGTTGGTGACCAACTCGCCCCAATACGGGGTGCCGGTGTAGTCGGAAATATAGCGGCAGGACTTGCTGTTGAGCGGCACGTTGATGGTGCTGGTGTTGAATACTCGTTCCGACCAAGGATCGCCCATTGGCTCGACACCAAAGCGGATGGTGCCCAGCCAGGCGCCGTGCGGTCCGCCGCTGCGGCAGTCGACGTTGTTGCCGTTGGAGTCCTTGGCCCAGGCTGACTGCTCGCCCACCATCATCACATTGGTTGAACCATCTCGCAGGGCCGCCATGCTGGTAGGGCTGTTGGAGTAGAGCGTACCGTTATAAGCATGTGTGTTCACTCCCACCCAGCGGTTCTTGGGGTCGTTGCCGTCGGCGCCGGCGATGCCCGTGTAGTTGGCGATCAGCACGTGAATCTTGGTTTGTCCTAGCCAGGAGTACCTCGGCAAGGGGCTGGAGGGGCAGACGTAGCTCGCTGGCGCGAAGTTGTCGAACGTATCGCGGTGCGTGGTGTTGTAGTCGAAGTCGCCAGCCGACACGGCGTCGAGGTCGACCTGCTGAAAGGCATTGTCCTGCTCAAGATAGGGCAGGATGACCATCATCCAACTCACGCCATAGGCTTGGGTCCAGGCGCGCGATACGCCGGGCACCGTCTGCGCCCCAGGCGGGAATGCCTCGTGAGTGAAATGATAGTTGTGCAGTGCCAAGCCAATCTGTTTGAGGTTGTTGCCGCATTGCATGCGGCGAGCTGCTTCACGAGCGGCTTGAACGGCTGGCAGCAACAAAGCAACCAAAATACCAATGATGGC
>JBGTJT010000604.1:0-3016 GCA_041744995.1 Pirellulales bacterium
CGTCGGACTTGGCTCGACGGCCCTGCTGTCGCTGTTGAATCCAGCGCTGCTTTCGGCGACCGAGAACCGCAGGTCGCTGGCTGTGGGCAACGGCCCCGGCTACGAGCCTGGCGTCCCTGGCCCCACGCACATGCCGGCCCGCGCCAAGCGGGTGATCTATCTCTGCCAGTCGGGAGCGCCCAGCCAGATCGACACCTTCGACTACAAGCCGTCTCTGGAAAAGCTCAACGGTCAGGATCTGCCCGCCTCGGTCCGCATGGGACAGCGCGTAACCGGCATGACCTCCGGCCAGTCGACCTTCCCGGCGGCCAAGAGCTTCGTGCCGTTCAAACAGCACGGCCAGTCGGGACAGTGGATCAGCGACATGCTGCCGCATCACCACAAGATCGCCGACGATATCTGCATCGTCCGTTCGATGTATACCGAGGCGATCAATCACGATCCGGCGATTACGTTTTTTCAAACCGGCCACCAGCAGCCGGGCCGGCCTTCGCTGGGAGCGTGGGCCAGCTATGGACTCGGTTCGGAATCGGCCGACTTTCCGGCCTATGTGGTGCTGCTCGACAAGAACACCGACCCGCAGGCCCAGCCGATTTACTCCCGCCTGTGGGGCGCCGGGTTCCTGCCGTCGAATCATCAAGGCGTCAAGCTGCGCGGCATCGGCGATCCGGTACTCTATCTGAACGATCCGACCGGCGCGGACGTCAAAGACAAACGGCAATTGCTCGACCGGCTGGCGACGCTCAACAATCTGCGGCACGACGCCGTTGGCGACCCGGAAATCAACACCCGGATTGCCGCTTACGAAATGGCCTACCGGATGCAAATGTCGGTGCCGGAGCTGACCGATACGTCCGACGAGACCGAAGCAACCTTTGAACTTTACGGTCCCGACGCCAAGACGCCCGGCACGCACGCGGCCAACTGCCTGCTGGCCCGTCGCCTGGCGGAGCGGGGCGTGCGGTTCATTCAGATTTATCACCGCGGCTGGGACCATCACTCGAATCTGCCGACGCGTCACCCGGTGATCGCCAAGGAGGTGGATCAAGGCTCGGCCGCGCTGATTCAGGATCTCAAACAGCGCGGTATGCTGGAAGACACCCTGGTGGTCTGGGGGGGCGAGTTCGGCCGCACGGTCTATCGGCAGGGAGGCAACGAGCAGTCGTACGGACGCGACCACCATCCCCGCTGCTTCTCGATCTGGCTGGCCGGCGGCGGCGTCCGTCCGGGCCATTCCCACGGCGAGACGGACGACTGGTGCTACAACATCCTCGACCGCGAGACCAACGGCATGCACGTACACGACCTCAACGCCACGATCCTGCATCAACTCGGCATCGACCACGAGCGACTCACCTACCGCTTCCAAGGCCGCGACTACCGGCTGACCGACGTCCACGGCCGCGTGGTGAAGGAAGTCTTGGCGTAGCGTAGGGGCATCATCGCAGATCGCTGCGCGTTCTAATATTCGAGTCGTGGAGCGATCCGCCGAATCTGGCAGTATCGGCCACGATAAATTGCTTCGGCTATGGACTTGTCTTAAACTCGGGATTGCCCCCGCCCGTTTTACCTACTCCCGAGGCACTTCCCATGTATTTGAGACCCTGCCCGATTTGCATTGCTATCGCACTGATTACAAGTTTGCCATTGTCGGCCAACGGCGAGGTCCGTGGCGAGCGGCCGAATGTGATCTTTGTGATGGTCGACGACATGGGCTACGGAGACGTCGGGGTCTACGGGCAAAAACATATCCGCACGCCGAATGTCGATTCCATGGCCCGGCAGGGCGTGCGCTATACCAACGTCTACTCCGGCTCGCCCGTCTGCGCGCCGGCTCGCAGCGTCTTGATGACCGGCCGGCACACGGGCCGCACCACCGTTCGCGGCAATGGGTCGTCGGTTCGCGGACCCAATGGAGTGAAGTGTTCCGGTGGCGGTGGCGGCTTTCGCGTGCCGCTGAACGACGAGGACGTGACCGTGGCCGAGGTGCTGCGGCAGGCCGGCTACACCACCGGCATCACCGGCAAGTGGGGACTGGGCGAACCGGACACGGCCGGCCTTCCCAACCGGCAAGGTTTCGACGAGTGGCTGGGACTGCTCAACCAGCGGCGAGCGCACTCCTACTATCCCAAGTACATCTGGCAAAACGAGCAACGGAGGCCGCTGCAGGGCAATAGCGGCACCATCAAGAATTTCGCGACGGAGAAGCATTTCGTCCACGATCTGTTCACCGAGTTCGCGCTCGACTTCGTCCGTCGCCACGCCGCCGGAAACAAGCCGTTCTTTCTGTACCTTCCGTACACGGTTCCCCACAGTCACTTCCAGATACCCGAGCTGGAACCCTACGCGGAACAAGCCGAGTGGCCGCGACAGGCCCAAGTGTACGCGTCGATGCTGACCCGCGTCGACCGCGACATGGGCCGCCTGCTGGAACTGCTGCGAGAGCTGAAAATCGATGAACGAACCCTGGTCTTCTTCTGTTCCGACAACGGCGCGGCCGACCGCTACGACGGTCTGTTCGATAGCTCCGGTCCGCTGCGAGGTCGCAAACGGGATCTCTACGAAGGGGGCATTCGCGTCGCGATGATCGCCCGTTGGCCCGGCACGATCGCCGCCGACACGGTCAGCGACGATCCCTGGTACTTCGCCGACGTATTGCCGACCCTGGCCGAATTGGCAGGCGCCGACCCGCCGGAGAAGATCGACGGCGTAAGCGTCGCGGCCAGCCTGCTGGGCCAGCCCCAGCCTGAACTGCAAACCCGCGCTATGTACTGGGAGTTCCACGAGCGCGGCTTCGGCCAGGCGGCCCGGCGGGGCAACTGGAAGGCGGTCCGCACCAGGCACGAGAAGCCCCTCGAACTGTACGACTTGGCCGAGGATGTCGGCGAAAAACGCAACGTGGCCGCGGATCATCCCGAGCAAGTCGCCTGGTTTGAGCGCTACTTCCGCGACGCCCGCACGGCCTCGCCCAACTGGCCCTCGCCGCTGGACGACGTCCGATAGGTGTCGGTGCCGC
>JBGTJT010000605.1:0-2559 GCA_041744995.1 Pirellulales bacterium
CTGTTGACTCTGCCCCGCTCTGTTGCCTGAAATTGTAAAAGGAATGCCTGTCAGGTTCGCGCCAGGCGTGGATGCAAGCTGACACGACGAACCAACCCAGAACAAAATTCATGAAACGCGCGATACCGGCATCCGGTGTCGGACGTAAACGATGATAACTTTGTTTGAGCAAACTGAGGGAAAAGGAGACAACTGAGAATTCTTTTCTTTGTTTTCTCTGTTCCCTCCTGTTCAAAATCCTAGATACATTCAATTATTGCGACCCCTTAAAGCCCTGGCTTAGAGGGCCCTCTTATCCGGTTTGAGACATGTTGCACGTTACCGACCAACTTGCAGTTCCCTTGCGGGAGTTTGACTTTACGTTCGTGCGCAGTTCCGGCCCCGGCGGGCAGAACGTTAACAAGCTCAACACCAAGGCCCAGTTGCGGTGGAACGCAACGACCAGCCCCAGCCTGGACGAACCGGTGCGCCAGCGGTTTCTGGAAAAATACCGCCGCCGTATCACCAACGACGGCGAGATCATCATCACCAGCCAACGGTTTCGCGATCAGGGCCGCAATGTGGCCGATTGCCTGGAGAAGCTCCGCACGCTGCTGCTCGAAGCGGCCGTGAAGCCCAAGCCGCGCAAGCCGAGCAAGCCGTCGCGGGCGGTCAAGGAGCGGCGGTTGCAATCCAAACGCGAACAGGCCGAAAAGAAGAACCGCCGCCGCTTCCGTCCCGAGCCGTAACCGGCGCGATACGCCCAACTAGATGGCGCGAGCGAGTTTGACGGTTGCGTAGAGTTGCCCGTTTCGGCAAGCAGCGGCATGCGCGGAACACTCCAAACTGCTGATATAAAAGGCCTTTTGCATATCTTAATAATTATCGCGAATACCTCGACTCGATACATCAAGCGGACAAAAAAGTTCCTGCAAGCCAACCCGGCACGATGGATAGGTGGGGGCGGCGACGAGATCGGGACTTTGCGCCGGGAGCGGCCCGGCGCGAGCGAAAACGGATTTTCTATAGGAGAGGTATTGCAATGCGAGATGGAGCTTGCAAGAAGGCAGGAGCCTTCGCGGCGGCCGCATTGGCCATGTGTCTCGGTCTGAATCAGACCCAGGCGCAAGATTATTACGCACAGGATGCCCCTGCGGCGCCTGGCGCTTATCGCACGATCAGTGCGGCGGAATACGACACCCTGAACCAGCGTGTGAGAGCACTCGAGGCAAGCTGGGACGCCAATGCCGAGGCGGACGAAGCTTGCAAAGAAATTGACATTCAGACGAAGCCGGACCACAAGTTCCGCGGACGGATGTTCCTCGATCACTTGGTGGTGGAGGACACGCAGAATATCGACTACTTTAACTTTACCGGCTTCGACACCATTCGTCTCGGTGTGACCGGCAACATCTACGAGAACTTGAAGTACTCGGTGGAATTTGAGTTCGAAGGCGAAGAAACGGATTACAAGGACATCTACGCCGAATTTTCGGAACTTCCGTGGGTGTCGACGTTCAAGCTCGGTTACTACAAGATGCCGATGGGCTTGGAAGAGTTGACCAGCAGTCGGCACAACACGTTCATGGAACAGTCGGCGGCTACTAGCGCCTTCGTTCCCAGCCGCAAGTTCGGCATCACGATCGGCGGCGACGTCCGCGACAACGAGGACCTCTCACTGTGGGCGGCCGTTTACCGCGACCTGTCGAACGACGATCCGAGCAACTTCGGCGGGTTCTTTAGCGATCACAACGACACCAGTGTTGCGCTGCGCGGCGTATGGTTGCCCTACTATGACGAACCGTCCGACGGCCGCTACTTGATGCATGTGGGGGCGTCGTGGTTCCATTCCAAGCACTTTAATACTTCCGGACTTAACAACGACGCAGTCAATCCAACGGGTACTTTCGGCGGTTCGCTGGAGTTGGACAGTTACACCAGCGTCATCAACACCAGTTTGACCCAAGGCGCTGAGTACCACACCATGGGAACCGAATTGGCTTGGGTCAACGGCCCCTTCTCGATTCAGAACGAATTTTTCTGGGTCAACGCCAACGATGGCTCCAATCCCTGGGGCACCTATGTCACGGCGAGCTACTTCCTCACGGGCGAGAACCGTGGTTACAGCCGCAGTTCCAAGACGTTCGATCGCGTCAAGCCGTTCGAGCCGTTCTTCGCCGTTCGCACCGCCAACGGCGTTTGTCGCGGCTGGGGCGCCTGGCAATTGGCCGCGCGCTACAGCTACTTGGACGCCACCGACGTCGCCAACGGCACAACAGGTACCCAGCAAAACATCGCTTTGGGTGTCAACTGGTACCTCAACCCGTATAGCCGCGTGATGTTCAACTACATCCACGGTCGTGCCGACGTCGATCCTGGCCAGAACGTGGGAGCTAGCGTCGGCAGGCAGCAAGTTCGCGCTGCCGGAGCAGCGGTCGACAGTACGGTCGACTTCTTCGGTGCTCGCTTCCAGATGGATTGGTGAGCGGCGGGCGAAGTGCTACCGAGGTCACTTGGAGTTAGTTAGTCAATCATTAAACCTGATCGCGGCGGGCGGACCCGCAATACTGCCCGCCGCAA
>JBGTJT010000606.1:0-3752 GCA_041744995.1 Pirellulales bacterium
CGCCGCAGCTGGTGGGTTGCGAAGTAAAGGGCGTTGAGTTCGGGCTTGGTCAGGTAATGCCGGCCAGCAACATCTCTCTGTGGCTTGAGCCTCGGAAAGCGGGGCAACGTCTCGACAAGGTCGTGTTCCCAGGCCCACGACAGAACGGCTCGCAGGTGGGAACGCACTTTGTTCGCGGTGCGTCCCGGGTTGGTCCCTAGCCGGGAGGCAGCGTCCTCGTGGACCCAGTCAATGAACTCGCGGAGTTCCTTTCTACCGAGGCGCTCCAACGGAATTGCGCCTCCCCACCGCGACCATTTGCGGAGAGTTGTTGCATATTCTTCCCGAGTTCGCAGTGCCGGGCTGCCGGAGCGGAGGTACTTCTTCACGGCAGATTCGAGTGTCGTCGGCATCGTTGATCTCCAACGCCGCCGGCGACAGTTCCATTGTTTGATCCGTTCCGACCGGCAACGCAGGCTGTGCGTCCTGCCACTTCGAAAAGAGGGAAAAGACCGAAGGCCGCCAGTGGAACATGGCGTTCGAAAATCTTTGCCATGATTTCTTTGAAGAGTTTTCGAGGTTCATGCAACGATTAGATCCGCTGATTGGCGAGGTTCCTTTTCTCGGCTGACGTAAAGGAGGAAAAGAAGTACTTTTCGGTGAATGGTTCGTGGTGATAGAGAGTCAGTCGGCATTCCCGGTCATCAGGAAGCCCGCCGCTTGCCGAGGGTATTCCATCAAGAGTCACCACTGCTTTAGACGGATGTCCTGAGGCAACGGCGTGGCCATCAAGTCATTAGCAAACTGCCATCTGCAGGCGTCCCGCTAGTCGAGTGCCTTGGCCAGCCCGTGCTTCGCTGGCTGCTGCGTTGCGAATGTTGACCAGAGTTTGTCTGAATGACGTGCGAATAAGTACTTCCATGATCGGGATGGTGAAGAATGTAATCGCTCGGCGTCGCGGTCGCATACTCCACCAAACCTTAACCGCTGCGCCAGTTCCAGATTGTTCGACCTGCCATCCGCCAAGCATCTCCGCGAACGGAAACGGAAACCCCGGTTTCTGGGCATCAAATTCGGCGTTGAGATGCATCCTTTCTTGGTTCAGTTGGATATTTTCAGTCCAGCAATTTCCGCTCGTATCGCGGCACTGTCTGGTGAACAGTTCGTTTTCATTTTCAAGACTAATGATCCGTGAGCTGACAAGCATGGGCGAATGGTCTGCAATTGCCTCCAGATCACTCACGACGTTCCAAACAGCGGTTGGCGGAACATCCATCTGAGTTTCCAGGCATAATCGCACCCAACCGGGTCTTAATTCATCGCGATACGAGAGATCGATGCCCACAATTTGCCAGATGCCACAAGCCAGCACGACCAATGCGACAACCGCCGCGACTGCCCACCCGAAGGATGAGAATAGGGTTGGTGCGAAGGCGCCTAGCGCCGCCGTGCCCACGACCCAAGCGAAGTCGCCAAAGGAAAATACGAGTGCAATTGGCTGGGGGTGTCGACTTGGCCAAGCGGCGTATAACAACGCCGCTGCAAACAACAACAACAATGCTCCGACGATCTGAAGTATCGCTACGGCGTTGAACCCGATCCAGTTGGCGACGCCCGCGGGAAAGACAAGCATTGAAAAACCGGTGAAAGCTGAAAAGGCGCAATTCGTGGCGAGCGCTGCTCGCAAGCTCGTGGTTCGCATTGGAAAGCCCTCGAATGTGAGTTCAATAGTTGGCGTCGCTATAACGTTATCGCTATTTCTGCGTCATGGTCACTGAACATTAGGCAGAGGCGGAGCATCGTCGGCGGATTTTCTACAGCCGAACATTGATCCGGCAACTACACCGCCCAACGCAGCAGTCGTTAGTTTAGCAAAGTCCCGTCGCGAAGATGGGATTTCATTGGTAATTCTCCGATTCGTTGATTGATAAGGGTCTTGAATAAGTCCTAACATCATAACACCGACGGCCGCGCTGCATTGTGAGATGTAACACATTCGTTGTTCCTTGAACCTCATGCCGGCCGACGGTGGCGCGGTATCGAGAGCAGACGCCTAGGATTAGACTCTCACGCACCGGCATACCCACACCGGCATACCCACTCTGGTTGCCAACGTGTGAGAGATGGGGTATCTTCGGCGGGCATGCCGCGTCCGAGCATTACTCAGGGCCACGCAATTGGATGCCTGATTGCGTTAGCACGTCCTGCAGCGTCGGATCGAGCTTTACTGCTTGCGTTAGATGGCGGCGAGCGAGCAATCCGCGGTTCTGCGCATAGAGCACTAATCCCAGTCCCAAGTGCGCTCGTGGCTGGTCAGGGTGCGAATCCAGGACTCTTTGGAACTGGCGGGCCGATTGCGCGTTCCTCTGCATGGTGGCGAGTAGATACGCGAATTCCAACCGCAGGTCGACGTTCTGCGGATCGCCCTGCAACGCAGTGTAGTACTCACCGGCCGATTCATTCAGCGCGCCCAACTGGTGAAACAGTACGGCGAGTTGCCAATGCCCGCTGATATTCTCCTTGTCCAGAGCTTGCGCCACCTTTCGATAATAGTAGAGGGCGGAGGTCGCGTCGTTCGCCTGCCTGGCAGCCGCGGCTTGATCGAAATAAACTTCGGCGGCGAGTTCACGAAATCGGGTGTGTCGCGTCGCCAGCGGTAGGCCCTCGTCGAGGCGTGCCAAGGCTTCCTCGATCCTTTCCTCGCCCAACAGCTTCGTAGCTTCCAACAGAAGTTCCGCCGAGCGGCGACAATCTTCCAGAAGAGCCACATTCTCGGTTTCCACCTGCACGGATGTCGGCCTGGTTTCCATCAACTGAACTAAAGAGGCCAAGTTTTCCTGCTTGCGGACCACCGCCGACTTACGGAATATGTCCAGCGATTGAAACTCCAAGACCGGCCACTGAAGCGAATTGAGCGGTTCATCTCCGACCAGCCAGTCCGTCACGGTTTGGCCGTCCGCCGCCAGCAGGCCAAGAATGTCGCAGGCGTCGCGCCAGCCGTACTCGCGAAGGTTCGCAGAATGAGGGCCTTCTAAATGTTGTTGGATATGGTCGGCGGCAATTTGCAGCGGCTGATTGGCTCCAATCAGGTACAGGGAGTCGGGCGGAGCGATTCCGACATGGCCGTGAGGGAAGCTACGGACGAACGTATGTAGAATGGTCCGCAACTCGCGACCGGGCGTTTCGAGCGACACCCACTGTACCATCAGTCCATCCGGCGTCAGCCGATTCCGACAGAGCGAATAAAAATCAGTGGAATGGAATGCCACGTTGCCGATGTGCCCTGGACGCGATTTGGCGTCCGAGACGATGGCGTCGAACAGCCCGCGATTCTGTCGCAGATATTGGATGCCGTCGCCGACCACGATTGTCGCGCGGGGATGATCGTGGATATTCCAATTCAGATCGGCGAACAGCCGCGCCCCTTCAATGACGCCCGGCGACAGTTCGACACAGACTACTTCCGCGCCGCCGGGTTGTTGGACTAGTTCGCCCGCCAGGATTCCCGTCCCCAGTCCGATGGTATAAATACGTTGATTCGCCTCCGCGGGCCGCAACAGAAACGGCAGGTGCGCCAACATCCGTTGCTTCTCGTCGACGCCCCCGCGACTCTCTCCGATGATCACGCCGTCAATCGACATCAACCGTTCGTCCGGTGTGTCGCGATTTTGCAGCACGGCCACGGTTCCCGCCAGCCCTTCGCGGTAAAACGTTACCTCGTAGGCCTGTTCGTCTCTGTTAACGCTCAAAGGTACGGCCGGCCACACCCAGCG
>JBGTJT010000607.1:0-13554 GCA_041744995.1 Pirellulales bacterium
GTGTGGTTGGGAGTGACAGTGGAAATGCAAAAGCATATCTGCCGCTTGGACATGTTGGCGAAGATCCCTGCGGCAATCCGGTTCGTATCGGCTGAGCCGCTGCTGGGTCCCATCAAGTTCGGCCGTCGGATGGACAAGCTCGACTGGGTCATCACGGGATGTGAGCAAGCCCACAAGGAGAAACGCCGCCCAATGGACCTGGCCTGGGTTCGCAGTATCCGGTCGGAGTGCGAAAGTTCAGGCGTATCGTTGTTTCACAAACAGTACTACTCAGGAACCAAGCTGGCACACGATGGTTTGATCGACGGTGAAGCATACCAGCAGTGGCCCCTAACGGCCGCCTAGAACTCGATCTCCGGCCCTGGTCCGAGCAATCGGGCCAGGGCCTTGTTCTCGCTTAAGGCATTGGCCGAACAAAATACTCACTCTCCCGACCCGTCAGCTTCGCAAGCGGGCTGATCGTCCATCATTTCCTGAACCTGCTGCCGGAGGCTGGGCCTGATCGACCGGGTTGACACCTGCTGTAACGTCGACGCCCCTGGTTCGAGTGTTGGACCGGGGCGTTTTCTATACGCCGACGGCGATCGCTCAATCCGTCTGCCCGCTCGCCCCGCTGGCGTCCCGTGCGGACAACTTCGCCAGCGCGCTGGTCGACAGCATATCGGCCGAAAACATTGACGTGTACGCGGTGCGCCACAGCAACAATCGTTATCGGATTCATTATCGGATTGCGGGTCAAATCGCGCCATTTTCGCCGAATTAGCCACTTGCAGCGATCGGCCGAAGTGCTTATCTTACCGAAAGTTGCCGCGAATCCGGTGATGGCCAAAAATGCCTCGACGAAGCTGGGGGTCAAGAGGTCGCTGGTTCGAATCCAGTCAGCCCGACTCTCTAAGGGCTTGCGAGGCAACGGGTTGCTTCGCAAGCCCTGTTTTTGGTAGAAAGCATTAGCGGGTACATCAGACGCTCGGCTACAAGACGGCCGGCGACTACGAGGCCGATCACGCCCCGATCCTAGAGGCGTAGTAAACTCGCCCCGCCACGTGGGAAGCAAGACCGGCGGCGAGTGGGCGGCCATACTGTACAGCCTCGTCGCCAGTTGCAAGGCCAACGCGGTCGAGCCGCAGGCATATCTCACCGACCTGTTCCGCAGCCTGCCGAAAATCAGAGGCAACGCCGCAGCGCTCGAAGCATTCCTAACCGACCGCTGGCAGATCGACGACCTCCGCCAGGAAGAAAGAAAACGCTCCAGACAAGCCCGCATTGCCCGGCGGAACATCTATGCGCATTTGGATCGATGCCGACGCTTGTCCCGGCCAAATCAAGGAACTGTTATTCCGGGCTGCGGTGCGAACGCAGACCCAGGTCACCTTGGTCGCGCGCGTTGCTGGCCAAGAGGGGCCGCTTTACTTGCCTATCTCCACTGTGGTTAGGAGGGCGACTTTGCGTGTTCTCCCGATACCCCATGGTATAATTGAGTTCCACCTGATTCACCCAAAAGTTTAACAGCGGAGATTGAGCATGGCGACCAAGAAAGCAGCCCCCAAGAAAAAGGTCAGCAAGAAAAAGTCCACCAAGCGAAAGGTCAACAAGTCGGCCGCGATCAGGGCGTATCTCGCGGCTCATCCCTCAGCGAGCACGGCGGAAGTGGTCGCTGGGTTGAAGCAGCAAGGCGTGAGCGTCTCGACCAACTACGTCAGCAACGTCAAGTCGACGAAGTCCAAGGCCAAGAAGAAGCCGGCCATCAAGAAGGCCAAGGGCACCAGCCCCGTGGAAGACGTGAAACAAGCCGGCTCGCTGATGTTTCAGGCCATCGATCTGGTGCTGCAAGCCGGCGTCAAGGAAGCCAGGGCCATGGTCGAGATGGCCGGCAAGATGGTCGACCGGGTCAGCGATGAGAAGAAGTGAGCGACCACGCATGAACCAGACGACGACCAACTACTGGCGGCGGCTGCAACCGGCGCCGCCGACGGACTGGCAACCAATGACCGGCAACTGTGGCAACTGAGCGCCTCTGAGGGCGTGCGGATTCTCGAAGGCATGTTGCGATATCTACCCAAACAACTCCTTGATCGGCTGGCCCTCGTCGGTGATCGGTACGGGGCGTTCACCGGCGTAAAGTTCCTTGTGTGGGCTGATGCCCATGGCCGCGTGGATCGTGGCGTGGAAATCGGGCACCGAGACCGGGCGGTCGAGTATCTTCTGCGCCAGTTCGTCGGTTGTGCCGATCACCTGGCCGGACTTCAGTCCGCCGCCGGCCAGAACCATGCTGAAAGCCTTGCTGTAATGGCCCCGCCCGCCGCCGCCGTCGAAGCCGGCCGGTCGGCCGAACTCGGTGGCCACGACGATCAGCGTCTTGTCGAGCATCTTCTTTTCTTCCAGATCGAGCACCAGCGTGGCCAGCGACTGATCGAGGTCCTGGATCAGTTCGTGCTGCTTAAGCTGGCCTTCGTTGTGCGTGTCCCAGCCGGTCCCGTTGACGAAGTTCAAGTTGTGCGAGACCTCGATGAACCGTACACCCGACTCGGCCAGCCGCCGCGAGAGCAGCAGCCGCTGTCCGAACTCGCTGCCGTAGGCGTTCCGCAGTTCGGCCGGTTCCTTATCGAGCTGGAAGAGGTTCATGAACTCCGGCCCCGCCAGCCGTAGCGACTCGGCGATGGACGCGTCGTAGCTTTCGACCAGCCGGTCGGCCTGGTTCTGGTCGAGGTACGGCTCCCGGGCCAGCATCAACAACCGTTCGCGCCGGGCCTGGCGTTCTTCGCCTACGTGTTCCGGACGCTTCAGGCCCGCGGGGCCGGCCTTCGTGTCGAGCAAATACAAGTAGCTGTACTGCGCGCCGAGGAACCCCGGCCCCCGAGCGACGTTCGGATAACCGATCACCACATAGGCCGGCACCTTGTCCCCCGCCGGCCCGCGTTCGTGGGCCACGATCGAACCGATTGAAGGATAGATGATCGTGCCACTGGTCGGCCGCCCCGTGTGGACTTGATTCACTGCGCGGGCGTGTTCGTCGATCACATCGTGATGCACGGTACGAACGATGTTGAACCGGTCCAAAATCGGCGCACAGTGCTTCAGGTGCTCGCAGACCTGCACGCCGGGGATCGCGGTGTCGATCGACTTGTAATAAGAACCCGGTTTGCGGGCCTTGGCGTCGCCGAGCTGCTTGGGATCCCAAGTGTCGATCTGGGCGGCGCCGCCGCCGAGCCAGATCATGATGCAGTGTTCCGCCTTGCCGCGGGGCGCCTCGCTCGCGCGTGCCAGCGCGGGAAAGTTCGCCGTCAGGTAGGCGGCGGAAAGACCGGCTCCGGTGGATTTGAAAAACTCGCGGCGTGTGGTGGGTCGAAATGGCATGGGATGGCCTTCCTGGAAATGCATGAAAGTCTTGGCGGTTGTTTTTCGACGGTAAACCAATGGCAAACACCGCTCACTTGCTGGCGCTGCCTACTTGGATTGCGGTTAGGGGATCATCACGAACTCCGGCGAGTTGAGCAGCGCCCAGATCATGTCGCTCATCCGGCCGCGCCAGTCGGCTTTCAGACGAGGCGTCGGCCGGTCGCCCTGTCCGACGATCTCCTCCAGTTCCTTCTTTAAGCTGTTCGCTTCCGGATCAACGTGATTCGACCAAGTGACAACGTTGGTCGGCCGCAGCGGCGTGAGACACTCTTCAACCGGAATGTCGCGGACCCGTGTTTCGAAGCCTTCGCGGAGTAGTTCGACATAGGCTTGTCGCTCCTGGTCGGTCGGCGGCCGGGTGAGCATCCGTAGATAGACTTGCTCGACAAGCTGCTCGACGCTGTCGGCCCCCAACGCAAGTTGCGTCAGCGCGCCCCCTTCGGAGATCTGAGTGATCCGCATGCCGGCCGTGCCATTGGCCAGGATCGCCGGTTGCAGCACCGACGGATCGGTTTCGCGTTCCGTCAACGGACTCTGTCGCGCGCCTCGCCAGCCGAAATTCTCCAGCACGCTGACGACCGTCAGGCTGGCCGGCAATGCCAGGCTCGGCCGGTCGCGCTCGTTGGAAGTCGAAGTGAACATCCAAGCCCGCCGGGGATGACCCAGGCTGAGCGACAACTGGTAACTTCGCGCCGTGTCGAGATCGACTGACTGCTCTTCGCAGTCGAGCGGCTTGCCGGCCACCGCGAACATCGAGTCGACCACCTGCTCGGCCTGCATGCGGCGGCGGATCGAGGCGGCGAACAGTTTGCGCTCGGCGAACTCGACTTCCTTCTGTGCGTGCGCCCGCTGATAGGCTTGCGAGTTCAGGATCAGGCGGGCCACGTGCTTGAAGTCGTAACCATGGGCGACGAACTCGCGCGCCAGGAAATCGAGCAGTTCCGGATGCGAGGGCCGCGGCCGTTCCCAATCGCCTACCGGTTCGACCAGCCCGCGGCCCAGCAAGCGGGCCCACAGGCGATTGACCATCACGCGGGCGAAGCGTTCGTTTTCGGGCGAGGTGACCAGCAGCGCCACCCGTTCGCGGGAGTCGACCGGGTTCTGCAGCAATTCCTCGCGAACATTCTTGCCGATGATTTCCTCAAACGGCCAGTTCGGGGCGATCTTCTCGCCCGGCTTGAGCGTTACCCGCACGGAGAGTAGCTCTAATTCTTCGGGACTGCGGACGATGCTGCTGGTCTTGGGGACCGATTCCGGACCGCGATTGAGCATGGCGGCCAGTTCGAACAGGTCGCGTTGCAGGTAGTCGTGGCTCGGTGCATCGTGGCAGCGGGCACACTTCATGTCGATGCCGAGAAACGCCTCGCCGACAATGTGGGCCTTGGCGGCCATCGGCACGTCGTTCTCGGTGGCCATCTCGAAGCCGGCCGGGCCGCCGTAGTACTTGCTCCCCTGCATGCGGATCAACTCGGTGGCGAAGCGGTCCAGCGGCTTGTTGTCGAGGAACGACTCGTAGATCCACCAGCGGAACGGGCCAGTGTTGTTGAGCGTGGGGTTGACGATGTTGGGATTCTCGGCCAGTACGTCCTGCCAGTAACCGACCCAATGATCGGCCCACTGGTCGTCGGCCAGCATACGGTCAACAAAACGGGCCCGGCGACCTTCTTCCGGCTCTTTGCGAAACGCCGCAAGTTCCTCCAGCGTCGGCGGCACGCCGCGGGTATCGAGCGATACCCGCCGCACAAACGCCCAGTCGTTGACAACCGGCTCCGGTGTGACCCCTTCGGCCTCTAGATTGGCCTGGATAAAGCGATCGACCTCGTTGTTGACGACGGCCTTGTTTTTCACGGCAGGCGGGTCAACCGGCGGCTGCTTTTGTGCATGCCGCCGAGCGAGCGCGTGCCGTTTCTTCCAGTAGTCTCCCTGCCGATCCGCCGCCCTACGCCGTTGCGCGTCACGGTCGATCATCTCACGGCGGAACCGTTCGGCATAGTTGCCCCAATCGCGGTCGGTTAGCAGGATCGTTTCGCCGGCCGGCGAAAGGGCGCGAAAGTCTTCGTCGCCACTGGCGACGCCGACGAACAGATTGCCCAGTTCCGTACGACGATTCTTGCCGCCGACAATAACTTCCACGGAGAGGCGATGCTGTTGGCCATCCGATTCGATCTCGACGATTTTCTGCCGATCACCAGGGGCTAGATCCGCCATGTTCGGCGATCCACAGGCTGCGGCGACATAAAGTGGGTTGTGGCCGTCGGAAGCACCCCTTGGAAAGCCAACCTCGGCGATCGGCTTGTCGTCATATAGCAGTCGCGATCCCCACTTGCTTCGCAGCAGCAGGCGGTGCTTGCCTGCCGGTAGCACGACATCGGCGGAGGCTCGCAACAAAAACGGATTGGAGCGGTCGGCACGGATTGCTTGGTCGTTATACTTGCGAGGGATTGCGACCATGGCAAAGGAATCTTCTTCATAGTGCTCCGTTGCCGCAGGCCAGTATGCCGACCACTGCCATTGATCGGGGATGTTCTCGACAAGTTCCACAAGAACTTTCCCCTCTCGGGGATTCATTCGTGGAGTCTTCGGAACAGATTCAGTTCGCGCAAAACGCGCGCCGATTCGCTCGGCGTCAAGTGCATGGCGATAAATGGCAACTTCGTCCAGCAATCCAACAAATGAGCTGTTCGCGTTGCCGCCTAGAGCCGAGCCGATCCACAACTCGTCGTTGTCGACAACCGGACCTCGCTTGGTCGGGCCGCCTTCATCCCAGGTGCCGGTCACTCGCTTGCCGTCCAAGTAGCCGCGAATGCTTTCCGGTTTTCCAAAGGTATAAGTGACGGCAACATGATGCCAGAGGTTGTCCAGCGTAAAGCCATCGTCCGACGTCCACCGATGATATTCTGCCGGCACAGTGGCATCGCCTCGACTACGGAACAGGAAACTCACCCGTGCGGTACCCTCAATACCTCGCAGTCGAAGCGAATAGTTCTGGTTGTCCGTCTCAAAGCCATCGTTGTTGGTGCGGCCCTTGCCCACGATGTAGCGATTTTCGTTGTTCCGCAGCGCCGACGGCCTAACCCAGGCTTCCATGGTGATTGAGTCGCCATGATCGAAGTCCAACAGACTGGAGTCGCCAGGATCGACGACGCGAAGGTAGCCGCCGCTCAGATTAATCGCTTGGTTTTGCTCGGAAAACAAGGGATAACCGGGCGTTCGCGGACCGGCTTGATCCGCATGGACTTGACGCACTGGAATGGCTCGAAGGCGATCCTGCGAAGCGACCCCGTGGTTCGCGAAAGTGTTCTCTTCACTCGATTCAAACCGCCAATACGCCGCCGGAACATCCGACGCAACTATCTGACGATAGCTTTCAGAAGGCGGCGAATGTTGAACATCGTTTTCTGTATCGTTCTGCCCGTACGCCGCAGAGGAGAGCAGCAGAACCAGGAATACAGTAACAACTCGTGCGATATTAGGGGACGGGGCGATCGAGTGCGTCATGCATGTCGTCATGAGGAAGGCTCCAAAATGATCAGTGGGACGATGGGCGATGCCAAGGACAGGCGCCCCGGCGGGAGTTTATTCTGGTGGAGGGCCGGTCAGTGCAATCGTCAACGGCTCGTTCGCATTCGGTTGAAGAACTACCTCCAGGCCGCTGGTCTCGTATTGGCCGTATTTTTCCGGAATTAATGAGCGGCCAAGCCCCTCGCCGAAGCGCGCCGGATCGGCCTGGGGATGTTGTGCCTCAAAGGAAGTAACGCGGACCTTGTTGCGGCCCACGACGGCGCCGGAACCAAGACCAGCCGTGCCAAGTTCGAACGTGCCGTCCGGTTGAATCTCTCCACGGGCGGGTTGCCCCTGCGGCGGCTGGAACATCACGCTGCCGTACGGAAGCGGTTCGCCGTTGTAGAGCACTCTGCCGGTGACCGGGGCCATTTCCACATCGGACCCGCAGCCGAGGACAAGCATGCAGGCGGAGGCGGCAAGTAGGGCGATCGTGTTGTTTCGTAGTTGCGTCATGAATGTTGTTGTGCCAATTCTCGAGCGTCGCACCAAGCGACATTGTAGGGCAGGGCGAAACTATTGCAGCAACCGACTGACCTCGCCTCCGGCCACCGTGGCCAAGTCTTTGAGCAGTTCCAAATCCATTCCCTCGGCCAGAAAGTGAACGCTGCCATCGCCCATGGCAAAGTGCGCCCCGCCGGGATGGAAACTGCTGAAGGGGAGGTGATTGAACTTCACGCCGTCAGCCACGCGGTTCACCCTGGCGTTTATGGGGTGGACGATCGTCTTGGCTGTGTACAGGCCGATATCGGGGGACCCGCCCATGATCCACGCCCGGACGTCGCCCGGCGGCTGCGAAAAGTCCAGACTCCCCGAACCAGCCACAAGATCGATTTGGGTAAATTCCCCCATCAACAGCGTGTTGCTCAGACCATCTTGCACGTCGGCCATCCGTCGCGCAAAGGCCCATCCGAACATGCCGTTGGCGGCCATGTCGCCGGCAACGGAGGCGCTCGTCTTGGGCGCACCAGGCCGCAGTGCGCCGCCGACTCCCTGATAGAGCGTCAGCGCCCCGTCTTGATGATTGTTCGTCATGCCTTCATATCTGACGGGGTGCGGCCATGTCGGACAGGCGTATGCATGGACGACCGTATAACGATGCTTCTGTCTGGCGTTGGCGGGCGTGTCGGTCAAGGCATACGTGGGGGCGTCGAAATCCAATTCGTTGTAAACCGCTTGCTGTTCGATAAACGGCAGCAACGTCGAAAACAAGCCGTGTTTGTGGATCCCAGGGCTGCCGTAGGGGAAATATTCCCGATGGGTCGATGCGTAGTTGTGCAGCGCCAGGCCCAATTGCTTGAGGTTGTTGCTGCACTGCATTCGCCGTGCCGCCTCGCGGGCCGACTGCACCGCCGGCAGCAGCAGCGCGATAAGGATGCCAATGATGGCGATTACCACGAGAAGCTCCACCAAGGTAAATGCACTCGATGTACTGCGCTGCTTATTTCTCATGTTCATCACCTTTGATTCTCTCATCCTTCCCCTGGACCGACTCACGCACCCAATCGCGAGAAGTACTTTTGAATGGATGGGATCAATCTCCCTTGTCTTGTTCCGTGCCGGCGGCACCCTCGCGCGGCACTGCCACCAGCGCCGGATCGCCGAACACCATCCAGTCGTAGCGTGCGGAGTTGCCCGAGTCCGTGGCGACGAGCGTTAAATAGCGATCCTCCGGCGACAGTTCCACCCGCACGCCGTCCACGCCGTGGGTGGAATTTATTTTCTTACGAGAAAATGCCAACCGGCCGTCGACAAAAACCCACACGTCGCCGAGGATCGTGCTCTTGAAAGCGCCGCTGCCGTGGCTGCCGCCTTGGTTTTCGGCGTTGGCGACCGTGGCAATGAAGGCGTTGAAGCTCCAATCGGGATGTGCCTCACGCACCGCAAGCAGATCGATCGTGAGGCCGGCGTTGCTGTGCAAGGCCAACAGCCCGCGGCCGCCCGGACTGTAGCGCCGAATATTGCGGATGCGATAGGGCCACGGTTCGGGGTGCGACTTCGGATCAAGCCTCACCGGTTCGGTGTGCCCCCGCGCCCAGATGGTGCCATAGAACAGCGAATCGGTATCCGGAAAGTGATCGTAGGTGTGGCCCGCCGAATCGAGCTGCACGGGGCCGGCTTCGCCGTCGGGCACAAACACGCCGTCGATAAAACGTTCGCTTGCCGTGGCATGATAGGTGTTGGAATCATCATCGGTTCCTTGCGCTTCGTGATAGGTCGTGCGCCGTTCTCCGCTGGCTGGATCGATACCGCCTTGCCGCATCTGGCCCAAGCCGTCACCGCCGGCAATTATGTCGAGCAAATCGAACAGCTTCCAATTCTGCCGGGGGATCTCGCGGGCGAACTGCCCTTTGCGAGTCGCTTGCATCGATCCGCGGCCCTGCTTGGCGTCGATCCGCAACGCTTGTTGGTCGGTGAGTTCCCATTGCTCCAACGCCGTGCCGTGGCCGTCGTTGAGCGTCGCGCTTACACGGCCTTCAAACACCGTCAGTTCGACCACATCCTCGGGCAGCAACTCCACGCCGAACTCGGTGCCCAGATCAACAAAGTCGGCAAACCGTGTTTTCAGCGCAAAGCCGCGGGCGGCTTTGGGGGCGCGGACCACCGACTTGCCCGCCAGCAACTCGGCGTCGCCGCCTCCCAGCAGGCGGAGATGCGCCGGGCCTTGCAGCAGCACGACGGCCCCGTCGCGAAACGTGAGCTTCACAAAGCCGGCTTCGATGGCGACTTCTTCACCGGCAAAGAGCTCAGTCCCTTCGGAAAAGAATGGTAGTTTCGAGCTCCAACGTGCGGCCACGACCTGGTCCACGGAGGCTACCGGCCGATCGTCGGCGGGGCCTGCCGCGACCGGAGAGACCTTGTGATTGACGATGCCAGGAACCGTAATCGCACTGAGCATCAGCAGACCGAGCGCCGTCACCAAGCCCGCAACCATAAAACTCGAACGCAGCGGCTGCTGCCGCCAGCGCCGCCAAGCGGCATCGCGCAAACCACGCCAGCGGCTGAGACGGCGTACGCGCAAGCTTGACGACGCTTGCTCTTGAGGCTCAAAGGCCGTATCCGGCAGCACGACCACCTGCCGATCAGCGGCCATGGCCAGTCGAAGCGGTTGCAATGCGGCGCCTGCCCTGTGATGCAGGCAAATCGCCGCTCTTAGTTGTAGATGGGCCAAGAAGGTGGCGCAGACGTCGCGGGACGCCAACGCTTCATTCAGCCGGTCGACCTGCCCGTCGCTGAGTGAACCATCGCAAGCGGCATTCAGCAGTTCCCATATATCGTCGGAATATTGGCCGTCTCCCGGTTGACTCATGGCCGTTCTCCTTGTTCTACGAGCCGCTGCACACACTGCAACAGACCGATTCGTATTCTTTTCAACGAGTTGTGGACGCTTTGCGGGCTGCGCCGAATCTGTTCGGCAAACTCCCGCACAGGCACATTCTCTCCGTAGCAGGCGGTAACCATTGCGCGGTCCTGCTCACTGAGCTTGGCCAGGCAGCGCGCCAGCGACTCGAAACGCGCCTGGCTGGTCTGGTCGCTTTCGGCAGAGGCCACTTCGGCCAGCCGCTCTTGGACAAACCTGTCAAGCAGCTTGCCCTGACGGCGCCGGCGTTCATTCTGCTTGAGCGCCTCGTAGCGGGCGATTTGGCAACCCCAGGCGACAAAATTGGTGCCGGACTGAAAACGGTCGAACTTCTGCCACATGATCGTGCAGGTTTGCTGCAACAGTTCCTCGGCGTCGTCCAGATTCAGGCACAGCGCATAGCAGAAGCCACACAACCGAGCTTGATGCTCCGCCAACAAGTCCGCGAATTCGCCTTGCCGCGAGGTGTCGGGTTGATCGGACGTCACAAGAAACCTCCTACACCGTCTTGGGCAATTCTACCGACTTGCAGAATCCGACGCACCACGCACCATGGAAACCCTGCCAAGGAGCGAATATTCATCCCAGAAAGTTGAACAACGCTGGAAAACATTGGTCTCACTACAACAAATCTATGCTCACGAACCTGCCGGCGTGCGTTCCTTCAAATCCATTCCCCCGTGCTTACGTCCGGCGCCCGTGTACTGCATGCGCGGGAAGTGCGCCGCTGGCAACGCACGACGGGTTCGAACGTCGCCAGGGTGAATGATCTCGACGTTTCGTTCTTTCAAGAGCGGCTACAGAGTGCATTCCGTCGTCGCATGCGCAGCACTGTCAAAACCCCTAGTGCCGCCGTAATGAGCAACAATGCGCTCGACGGCTCGGGGACCAGGTAGTTTTCCGCGCCGAGATTCATCGCTTGGTTGATTTGATATGCCGTGAGCGCTTCGTCCCAGATGGCCAGGTCGTCCATCCGCCCGTTCAGGTACTCAAAATTAGTGCCAAACTGTCGACCAATGCGTAACTCGCCAGCGGTGCTGATCGAACCAGAAACAGGTACCGCAAGCGTTTCAATCAACTCGCCGTCAAGATAGATGCTGGCGCTAGCGCCATCCCGAACAAACGCCCAATGTTGCCACGTGTTCTGCAAAGGCTTTGCGTCAGGATCTGCAAAGAACGCGCTTGCGCTTCCGAATCCCCAATGGATTCTCCCCGGACTTGGACCACCACCACTGAAGGGGCCGACGAAGTAACGCGCACCCACGTCTCCCCACGATATCCATCGTTGCGAAAGATTGCCGGCATCAAAGTGATTCACCCAGACTGCCACCGTGTGTGTGATGTCGGAAGTGAACGGTTGACCCGAGTTGTTTGCATAATCGCCAACGCCATCCAATGCAAGAACCTGGCCTCGCACGCCATCGGTGACAAATTGCGCGTCGCCCTGAAGTGTGAGGTGCAAGGGGTTTGAACCCGAGTCGCTTGCCGTGGAGCCGCTGACTTCATCAAACTTCCAGTGATTGATCAACGCACCTCGCGCGTGACCACAGAATGCCACCCAGAGAACGCCCACCGCCGCGAATGTGTACAGAGAAGAAAGCTTTGTCATTGAAAACACTCCTGAAATTAGAGACCGTATTTCGCCAACAGATTCCGCGATCAATGCGCGACCTTGAGAAGCCCTACCTCGCCTGGGGATGTCACATTGGCCTCCCGTCCAGCCTTGTAGGTGCCGACGCATTGGAGAACCCCGCCCAATCGTGAATATTCATCCGAAAAATCTGGAAACGGAGAAAATTACCCTTTGAGGCGAAGAAGCCCCCCGCAGTGGGTGTTAGTTTAGGCGAGCGGCAGAGACAAATCTAACACTCAATGGCGTTCTTGCCGGGCGTGTTGAGCAACAGTGCAAAGTGGTGCTGACAACGCATCGTTCTCCACCCGATTCAAGCAGCCGAAGGCTGCCAATCCGCTAGGCATTTGCTCGTCTCAACTCTGCCAAAGCATTCTTGGCCGCTTCGGCAAGAAAAATGACGTCGGTACCCACGGTGATCAACGTATATCCGTCGTCCATGTACGGTCTAGCAGCGTCAGCGTTTATCGCAAAGATGCCGAGCGCCACATTATTACGATTGCACGCAGCCTTGACGCGTGTGATCGCTTTTTGAACCTCGCTATCCTGAATCTCTCCCGGCTTGCCCAAACTGGCGGACAAGTCATAGGGACCTATAAAGATTGCATCGATTCCCTCTACTTCAAGAATCGCATCGATGTTTCTGACACCTTCGATATGTTCAATCTGAACAACAACCGAGAGTTCGTCGTTTGCCGACGCCAAGTAAGACGTGAACTTCTGTCCGTATCCGTGCGCTCTGGCGAGACCGACACTTCTCGTGCCGACAGGAGGATATTTCGCGCAGCTTACGATTTGTCGCGCCGCGTCGGCTGAATTCACCAATGGAGCGATAATTCCAGCAGCGCCGATGTCGAGAGCTTGTTTTATGAAGAATTCGTTGTTCGCGGGGATCCGAATAAGGCAAGGGCAACGTTGTTGAGTTGTTTGAAGGATCGATTGGATTCCGCTGGTACTGAGTGGTGCATGCTCTGCGTCGATGAATAACCAGTCGAATCCCAGATTTGCCAACAATTCAGAACTAGAGGGAGTCGGTAGTGATACCAACGTCCCAATGAGCACTTCTTGGCTCCGAAGTCGCTGTCGGAATCTGGCGTTCATAGATTCGGCCTGTTTGGAGGTGTCAGAGTTTTCCGAGAACACAGATCCCCTACGGCGCACGGGGGTTAGAGAACAAATCAAGCCCTTCGAAGTCGAGGGCCTTTCCCACGCTGTAAAGATAACCCCGTCCAAGGCTGAATATTCATCCGGAGAATGGAAAATTATTGGCAATGTTCCTCTCCCCTAACCCGCAGTGGCGTGTCGGCGATGTGCAGCCAGATGCGTGCGGGGGCAACCACGCGCCCGAGTGGATCGCGCTGCGGTCGCCACTTGCGCACGCGCGGACCGGGTTCGGGTTTCATGAGCCTGAACCGCCGGGTGCGACCCTCGGACCCGCTACTTGAAAACGACCGAGTACGCAAACAGGCAAAGCGATCCGATCGAGAGTCTGATGATTTTGCAGGTTCGACTCCTGCCTCGGTCACTAGACATGATCCCGTGGTCCAACGGCAAAGGCGCCTGGGTGACAACCAGGAAAGTGATGGTTCGATTCCATCCGGGATCG
>JBGTJT010000608.1:0-7770 GCA_041744995.1 Pirellulales bacterium
GTGTGGTTGGGAGTGACAGTGGAAATGCAAAAGCATATCTGCCGCTTGGACATGTTGGCGAAGATCCCTGCGGCAATCCGGTTCGTATCGGCTGAGCCGCTGCTGGGTCCCATCAAGTTCGGCCGTCGGATGGACAAGCTCAACTGGGTCATCACGGGATGTGAGCAAGCCCACAAGGAGAAACGCCGCCCAATGGACCTGGCCTGGGTTCGCAGTATCCGGTCGGAGTGCGAAAGTTCAGGCGTGTCGTTGTTCCATAAACAGTATTACTCTGGAACCAAGCTGGCACACGATGGATTGATCGACGGTGAAGCATACCAGCAGTGGCCCCTAACGGCCGCCTAGAACTCGATCTTCGGCCCTGGTCCGAGCAATCGGGCCAGGGCCTTGTTCTCGCTTAAGGCATTGGCCGAACAAAATACTCACTCTCCCGACCCGTCAGCTTCGCGAGCGCGCTGATCCTCCGTCTCCGGGATCTGCTGCCGGTGGCTGGGTCTGGCCAACCGGATTCTCACTTGCTGCAACGCCGACGTCCCTGGACTGAGCAATTGAACCGGGGCGTTTTCCATTGCCGAGGGCAATTTCTCAGCCTGTCCCCTCTCGCCCGCCCCGCTGGTCTAACACGCGGCCAGTTAAAAGAGCGCCTGCCTGACAGCAGGTTCTACGGCCGGATGCCAGGCGCACTGGCCGCGGTCTCCGCGACGGACCGCTGCATTGCCAGGCGGGTAGGCTGGCGAGCAAAGACTTCCAGGTAGTCAATGGCCTGCGTACAGGCGACGTAGAAACTGCCGCGGCCCTGCCCTGCCCCATCCGGTTCATGATTTAAGCTGGAGATATACATCCTCAGCAAACCCCAAGGCGCAGGGGTAAACGTAAATACATCTTCGACGTGCGAGGGGAACGCCCGATTGCGCCACGTGCATCCTAGTCGTCCCTGTGCTGTCAGGGATCGGGTTAAAACCGGCCAGTTCGGATCGGGTTAGTACCGGCAGGTGAACGGTAATTCAGTTAGCTGTTATTATCGGTAATGATGCTGTTTGCAAGTCCTGGTTTTTGTTGCCTTTTGGGCGTTTCTGTCGCCAATACCCGGGGATCGGGTTTGGCCGGTACCGGTGGCTTGGGATTTCGCTAGGATGGCAGTGCCTGGTGAAACGGAGTCGGGCTCTGCTGGGGAGCAACCCGACAAGGGATAACCGGGCCAGGGCGGGAGAATGTTCTCGCTGCAGCGCCTGAGCCTAACGGCTTGGGCGTTTTTTGTTGTCTGCGACATTCTTTTGTCCCTGCCATGCCTCTAAAAACCCAATGGAAGTGCGCCAGACCCGGGGATCGGGTTTGGCCGGTATCATGTTTGGTCCTGCTTCTCGGCGCCGCGTCCGCGGCCGATCCGGTAGCTCTTGCCGGTGATCTGAATGATCTCGGCATCTTCCAGCGGTCGGTCTAGGATGGCGGTCGCCGCCGGCACGTCGCCGATCAGCTTGCCCCAATCCTCCAGCGGCCGGTTGCTGGTCATCATGGTGCTCTTCAACTCGTGCCGCCGCATGATGATCTCGAACAGATACTCGCCGCTCCTTCCGCAGTCTGCAGCCGCCGGAGATACAAGGCAGCGGTTATGTGGTCAAGAGTCTGGAAGCCGCTTTGTGGGCGTTCCACGGTGCAGCCGACTTCGAGGAGGCTGCCTTGCGGGCGGTCAACTTGGGCGATGATGCCGACACGACGGGTGCGGTCTGTGGCCAGATCGCCTGGGCCTACTGGGGCGAGAGCGGGATTCCCCAGCGCTGGCTGGCCGGACTAGGCAAGATGCACCTGATCAAAGCGGTGCTGCAAAAGTTGCTGACTGCCTGAGCGGCATAGATTGACGGCCTGTACCCACAATTAACCGACGATGCCGCCGCTTCTGAGATTGATCCAGGCCGCGAGCCGCCGGCCGGTCAACCGCTAGCGGGCGGCGCCTGCCTTGTCGGGCGGTTACGCGGCGTTCTCTAAGTGGGCCAGCATCCGGCATTGGGCGCATGGGAGACGAGTTTTACCAGTGGGCGAAGTCGGACAGCGAGCGGCTGTTTGCCGGGCACTACGCCACGGCCAGGTCCGCCTACGCCCATCTCTGCGGCTAGCGTTTCAACATCGGGCTCAAAGCCGAACGGCATAGAGCGGGCCGCCGCCGCACTTGTCGGGAATGACTTTCCAAATTCCCTGGTTTCCCACTTTTTCAAAGCGATGCTACCACTCGCTTGTAGGGTCTGATAAACTCGCACTGAACGTTTTGCTCTTTTCGGGCGATTCGCCTGCTGGCAGGGAGCAGTTAACGGCTCCCAACTGTTCCAACGCAGCGATCTGGGTTCGTTTTTGTCTGAGGTTTTCGAAGCCGACTGCCACACCGTGGACGAGGATGCCCCGATTGTCATGCAACGCGACAAGATCACATTGGCCCAACCGGAAGAACTTTTCTTATTATTGATCGCGATTTCATGTTGGATAAACAGCCGACGTTTCTGATGGTCACCGAATGCGATACTGCCGAGGAGTTTGTCGATCATCTACAGCCCACGAATGTGCAGTGGGCGAGTACCTCGCTTGAATCGGAGTGGCTGTTTCGCGGGCAGGCCGATTCCCGTTGGTCCCTGGTTCCATCCGCCTGGCGATGGGAAGGGCGTAAGCAAGAGGTGGTCCGGATTCGCGACCAGATAGCTACCAGCCAGCGATTCGACCGGTTCCTAAAGCCCTATTCCGATGGTCGCAACCTACCATTTGGATTGGAGCCTGCGAGCCGCGACAAGTGGCTGACGCTGAACGAACCGACGAAGGAAGCTCGAATTCGCGCGTACATCGAGCAGGTTTTGTTGGAAGTTCTACCGGTCAAGGACTTTTGGAGCATCGCGAACGATGTCGGTCACCACATTGACCCGACGGAGTGGATCAGTCGTGGATATCGATTGAGCCAAATCATCTCGATGACACACGACGGAGGACGGGAGACCTTTTTCGAGCATCCGTTGTTTGCGGCAGCCCAACATCATGGAATACCAACGCGGTTTCTGGACTGGACGCTGCATCCGCTGGTAGCGGCCTATTTCGCCGCTGAGGCCGCGTTGCCTGATTCAAACAATTCCATCGCCGTTTGGGCGCTGCGACGCGGTGCAGTGGGTCGAAGCGGCCTGCGCGAATATCACGTGCCGCGACACCTTCTACCGTTTCTACACGCGCAATCCGGCTGTTTTGTATGGAACGCCGATGCCAACGAGAACTTTGCTCTTCATGGACAATGGCCGACGATGGAGTCCGTCATCGAAAAGTGGGAGAGTGCCTTTACGGGATTCCAGCCGCCCAAGCCTTGGCTTCGCAAGTTTACGGTGCCGGCAAGCGAGGCCGGCAATGTCGTCGCCCTGTTGTGGCGAGCGAGAATTTCCCGAGCGCACCTGATGCCCACCTTCGACAATGTAGCGCAGGCTTTTTGGAACGCAACCGCCTGGCGCAACACCGATTCCTGGATTGATTGACGAATCGGCGGCGAACGGTGGTGGTTCACTTGCCCGCTAATTGTCAATGACTTGGAGCGTAACGGACGAGCCGGCAAGCTGTCCTACCCCCTGGCAGGATATACGTCGGTTGTCGGAAGTGCCACGCGCTGACTACGTCGGCGAGAACTCATTCGACTGGGCGGTAGTCCAAGTTCGTCACCTCCGCGACAAAATCGGAAATCTCCAAGTTTTTTGAGGCCGATTTTTGTCGCAAGTCGTTTGGCGATGGCGGGAAATTTTTCGCCCCGCCCGGCCCGGCCGTTGTAGTGAAGACCTTTGCTCTTTATGGTGTCGGCGAGATTGCTACAACGAGGGCATGTTCATTCGCCCTTGTCATCGCAAGAAGAACGGCAAGCTGCACTCCTATTGGACGCTGGTCGAGTCGGTGCGCACCAAGCGCGGCCCGCGGCAACGGGTGGTGGCGTATCTGGGCGGGCTGGACGAAGCCGGACGACTGGGCGTCCAGCAGGCGGCCGAGCCAACGGTCGCACACGATCGCCAGCGGTCGTTGTTCGACGACGAGGAGCCGCAGCCGGAGTACGTCGACGTTGATGCTTCCAAAGTCCGCGTCGAGAACTGTCTGGAGTTCGGCGGGCCGTGGCTGGCGTGGCAACTGATTCGCAAGCTGGAGCTGGATGAGTTCCTTCAGCGGGATATTCCCGCCGGTAGCGAGGAAGTTCGCTGGAGCCTGATGTCGTTGGTGCTAGTGATTGCCAGGCTCTGCCGGCCTTCCAGCGAGTTGCACATTGCCGAACACTTCTATCGGCAGACGGCCTTGGCATCGACGAACTGTTCCGGCACGGGCTTGATGGCTTCGGTTTCGCGGCATCGTCGTTCAGTTCTTGCACCACGTCGGTAGGGATAGCGGTTGGGTCCATCGGCCAGGATGTTGCAGGATCATGGATGCAAAGCAAAGGCTTGTGCGGCAACATCGTCTTGACACACTCGCATAAATAAAGCCGCGCACCCAAAGCCGGAGCGATGGGGTGCGGCGTTGCCGATGCACGGATTGCCGGGGTCAAGCAACCTGCTGGTCCTGCTCGATCTGATGCAGCTTGGCGATAATTTGTTGCCGAACTTCGATCGACCGATCGCGAAACTGCTCGTACTGATGCTGCTCTGCTTCAGTGACCGCGTTGCCTTTCAGGCGGTAGACGCGGTCCAGGTGCGCAAAGCCACCGTAGGCTCCAGCGTAGTTGAAGAGATGCACTAATAGATCGTCCGCGTCCGCATTGTCCGAAATCGCCTGAATCTCGTTGAAGATTGTATCGAAGTCCAGGTACTGCCAATCCGCAATGTTAAGCACTCGACCGCACTGCTGGGCGATCTGGGTAAGATGGAGATACGCGTCACTCATTTCCGTTTCCTTCTGCTTTGGATTCGTTCTGCCCCTTCGCCGACGTGGCCGAGGGCACGCTGGAATCCTACGGGCAGTCCCAATGTGGTGAAGTCCAGGGCAATCGAACTGTTTTTTTTGACTGAATCACAACTGCTCAGAATCAAAAATAAATTCACGATAGTCGTCCACGTATCCCTCCCCGCAGGCACCCATCGGAATTTTGTAAACCAATCAGATGAAGCTCTACAAGTAATATCTGGCCCCGATTGGACCGCCGCGAGGGGCCGCAGAACGCCCCCAGCGGCCTCTGAGACAATTTCCGGAATCTTAGCCAGCGCCGCGGGACAAGCTAGACATTCCGCATCGTGATGCCTGGGAGATCGGCCGCCGCAAATTGTGACTTGAGCCAAGCCAGAATCTGGGAAGACTTCTAAGACCTGTTGCGCCCGTCTGCGCTGTATTCGTGCTTGAGTATTTCCTGAATCAACGGCGTTCCACGCTCAAGCTTTCCACTAGTCTGCCCGCCGGCCGCGGACGAGGCAAACCTTACCCGGATAAGCAATCGCCTCCGGCAGGGCCGGTCTCCGCTTCGCCGGCGGAGACGGCGGCTTCAATCGCGGCGATGCCGAAGGCGTTGATCGATTCTCCCGAGCGCAGCACGGCCTTCAGCCGCTGGTGCAGCGACTCGGGAGCCCGGAACTACATCTGCCGCGGACGGGGTGTGGAGTGAATGGCCATCGGTGACTGCCATGGGTTGCGTTTTGTAGAAGAAAGAGGGGACGATCTACGACCTCGGCTGTGGTGGATCACTTCCGGGCCACCGCCGGCCATCACGCAACGGCGTGTGCGTATCACCCAATTGGCGCGCTGTGCAACTTGCCGACAGTTACACGCAGGACTACCGCACCCAAGCGTTCGCGGATCGTGGCTGCCGCTCGTGGCGATGCCGGTGGCGTACTTCAAGCAGTTGCAACGAGCATCGGAAGAAGTACGGGGAGGAGTGAGGCACTTGCTGGTTTGAGCAGCACCTATCCTCAGCGAATTCGGCTTCGCTTCTCCTGTCGGTTGAACTGTGGAACGTGCGAGAATCCCGAATATTGACGATTGCTGGATCTCATGCCGTCGAAACAGGTTGAGAAATTGCTCCGGCGAGTGGCTTGAATGGCCGATGGTACATAGCTGAATATTGTGCAGGGACGCCTATTCTACCAGCAAGCCCAACCTGGTGAATTACGGCACGCCGCACAAACCACTACTGGCTTTGTGCTTAAGCGTCGACGAAGTTAGCTCCCAATTTAACGTGCTTGGACTACATCGTGGCAAAAGTTGGCTGCCTATGCGCGTATTGTTGGGACGGGGAACGGGAACTCGAGTGACGCCAAGTTTGTGACGGGGGGCCAGCTGGAAAAAATATTTGACAGCCCAAAAAATCATCGCTAAAATCTGGGTGAAATGAGCTGATCAGCTCTCGGGCCTTCAAAGGCCCATTTGCATACAGTGGCAAGACCAGGCACGACGGTGCCATTTACTGTTTTCGTTTCGTTGGCGGAAGCAATACTCTTCGCGGATTCTGGCCGCGACTTAGAGCTCTTGTGGCTCCTACCTCCGCCCGGCACCGCCGGGATTATCCTTGGACCAAGACCGCTTTGGCGCTGCACGTTCGGCTGTGAAAAACGAATCGCACGGTTCGTACGCCAGCGCCGAAGTGGTCGCTCTCACGAAAGGTATTCAGCGGAGTAGTTAACGGAGGAATATCCTTTGGACGGCAAAAGTTTCATTTCCACAAATATCAAAGGAATCTGGATCTATGACAGCAATTACGGTTCGCGAAAATTTCCTGAGCAAGCTCGAAGGAACTGTGTCGAGGGAGGTCTGCGACTTGATCGCGGCGAGCCCGACGCGAAGGTGGCGCAAAGCTAATGATGCGGGCGACCTCAAAAGCGCACTCCTCAATGCTGATTTATACCAACCCCGACTTCCGACAATTCTTAGCGGGGCGTTACAGACCGCGCGCAGAGAGCACGCGAGCCGGTGGTCGACGTTCGTGAATGCCCGATTGGACCAACTTGATGAATTCCAGGTGCAGACGAGGCAGGAGCGGGCCAAGACAAAGTTCCTACGCAAGGCTTGCGAGGAGCAATTGAAAAAGCATCGAGCACGTCGACAGTTTCCGCACCTTCTTGAGCGCAAACATGTCGCGGAAAAGCTCAGTACGCCCTTCTTACTGTCTTCCGAATATTTGAACAAGGTTGAACTACGCGACGCCGGGTGGACAAGTGAACTAATAGAGTTGTTGGGGGCGTGTGACATCAATCTCCATGACGAATCGGGATACGCACAGTCCGTCGTGGACGAGGATGCCGCGCAGCTATTCAGCATCAGGCGGGTCGCCGAGCTAGCGGCATCCCCAAAGTTTCCTTACGTGCAAGTGAGTGAACGGTCAAAGACACGGGCTAATCCGAGACAAATTGGTGGCAGGTACGCATTTCGGCAATTTGGTAATATTGCCGCGGCGTTTCCAGAGCTACCTCGACAAAGAATTGTGTCGTTGACCTCAATCGGACTTCAACTTTTTCGACCCGCGCAGTTGGGATATCGAGAAAGACTCGGAATCGAGACCTACTGGCAGAATCTCGGGTACGACGTTTTCGGCGTCCCATGTGGCTTCGTCGTGGACGAACGTGCCTTCCAGCTGGTATACGATAGCAAGCAGCTTAGGCATGGAGAATGGACCGACAGACCCGAGGATGTTTGGGAATGGTGGAGCCAACGATACGAATCCGAAAGCCTCGCTCTGGCTGAGGCGCTTCGCTTTGCCAATCGACTGCAAAAGGTCGTTTCCATTCGAGGCTTTTACGCCATGAAGGACGCCTGGATCAGACGCAACCAAGCAAATCTTGTCGAGGGTTACCGTGT
>JBGTJT010000609.1:0-1961 GCA_041744995.1 Pirellulales bacterium
TGATACGTGGTCGGTACGCTGAGCACGTCGATGCCGGCGAGAAACGCCAGTTTCTCGTCGCGGGAAATTGTGCCGAAGTAGCGAAACGCATCGAGCGCGCCGGCCGCTCGCAACTTGTCCTGCTGGCGGGCCAAGTACTGCTGCTCGACGCGGCCACCCAGATAACCGGCCACGTGCAGGCGGACCTGAGAGGCCGCGTCGCGGCGGCGCAATTCCAAAAAGGCGTCGACCAGGTTGTGTAGCCCCTTGGCTTCGCAGATGCGTGCCAGATACCCGATGGTCGGCGGCCGAGCGGGCGGGGCGACCGGCGGCGGAAGGTCGGACAACGACAGGCCCAGCGGCACAATATGGAACTTGGCCGGCGGGATGTCGAAATAGTCGGCCATGTAGTCCGCGTAATACCGGCTATGCACGAGAAACCCGTCCACCTGCCGGGCGAGCTGCTTCAACTCCGCCAGCGCCTCGCTGCGATACGGTTCGACCAGTTCGTCCAGGAAGATGTCGTCTCCCTGCAGGGTGACCAGCACCGCCGCGCCGAGCCGTTGCTTGATCCGGGGCACACAGCCGGCGATCATCAGGTTGGATAAATGGACGAGGTCGGGTCGCAGATCGCGGGCCAGCCACTCGACCAGCCGGGTGATCTCCTTGCGCTGGCGGCCTTCCTCGCCGCGGATCATCGAGACGGTCAGTCCGCCGAGATGCTTGGCCTCGACGCTGATCGCCCGGCCGGTGACCGCGCGGAGAAACCGGGGCGAGTCGAGCACCCGGTCGGCCCAGCGGGGCAGGCTGCGGAACAGGCCGCTCTTCTGTTGCAGGTAGACGTTGACCCCGCCGAAGAACACCTTGCGAATGCTCACATCCGGCTCGTCGGTTCGGATTGGCGTGTAGAGCGGCACCAGCACGCAGTCGCAGCCAAGCCGTTGCAACTGACTCGCCAACATGTTGTCGTTCAGACAACTGCCGCAAATCATGCCGCCGGCGCCGGGCGTAAGGTAGGCAACTTGGAACGAATGGTCGGTCATGGCAAATTAGAACTAGTTACAGCGGCCCGCCACGGGCCTCTTACTCGGCGGCTTCGGAGGGCCACGACTTTAAGTGTGGCAATAAATTGAATGGGACCAGGATTTTGGGCAGGAGGGAACAGAGAAAACAAAGGGAATAATTCTCAGTTGCCTCCTTTTCCCTCAGTTTGCTCCAACGATGGGATCGTCGCTACCTCCGGAACCGGACGACGGTATAGCGTTTTCCATATTTGTTCTCGGTTGGTTGGTCGTATCAGCCTTGCATCAACGCTTGCCCGGAGTTGACCGTGCCTTCATTTTGTAATTTTCAATCGACCCTACAGGCAACAGAGCGGATCAGAGACAACAGAGTATGCAATTCTTCGTTTTCTCCTGTTCCAACTGTCCTGGCAGACCCTTACAGCCCTGCCTTCGGAGGGCTGTAAGACTGTCTGAAATCGTCGCACAGTTGCTAGCACAACTCAAGTCGGGCGAGCGCCTGTGCGATTCGCGAAATTCGCACAATCGCCCTTGGGCTAGATCGCGACTTCTTGCTAGAATCCGCCACCCCTCGAAGTTCATGAGGGGGGGTAAGGGAATACCAGCTACGCCACCCGCTAACGGCAGGATACGTTCGATGGTCGCTCGTCTTCGCGGTTCGCTCCGCACGATGTTTGGGTTTGCGCTGGCGGCCGGATGCTGTTGGCAGTGTTCGATTGCCGTGGGACAGTTCTTTCCGCCCCGCGAGCAGCCGCCGCAAAATCAGCCAGCGGGACAGCCGCAGCGCGATCCCCGCTTTGCTCAACAGCCGCCGGTGACCGGTAATCCGGCCCAGCCGGGCGAGCAGCGGCCGATCCGTCGGGTGGACGAGGCGACCCCCGGCCAGCCGCCCCTCGCGGCGGCTCAACTGCCCGATCCGTTCAAGCTCAATCTGGAGCAGGAGCAATATCTCGACCAAGT
>JBGTJT010000610.1:0-5979 GCA_041744995.1 Pirellulales bacterium
AGCTTGCTCTTGTAGAAGCCGCCGTTGAGCCGGCCGTCAGTAAAGGCGGTGTACTCAGGCCCGTAGTCGGTGAACTTCCAACCGAAGGTGCTGGAGTAGAACGCTTCAATCGCGGCAAAGTCGCCGCCGGGGAGTTCGAGGTAGTCGATCTTGTGGTCGGTGGGCATTAGCTTTTGTCTCCTTTTCGATCAAGGATGCGGCGTTTCACATCTTCCCAAGCTGAGCCGCGCCCCGGTGACGCCTCGCGGAGCTTCAGCCGTCGATCCAACTCCACCTTTTGGGCATCGGTCAACTCCAACTGTGGCTCGTGCCTGTCGTAATCAGCCACCTGACAGCCTCCCAACGTTTTCCGGGACTGGAAACAAGTATATCGTTACAGCACAACTTGGCCAACAAAGTCGGAATTTGTTTGGACACCGAGTCTCCACCGGCTAAGCTAACAGGCAACTTTCCCCCTTTCCCGGAGCCAGCCATGGACACCATCACCACCACCACCCGTCGCGAGTTCGGCAAGCAGACCTTGGGCGCACTGCTTACCTTCTCCCTATTGGAAACCCTGTTTGCCCGCGACCTGTTCGCCCAGGCGGTCAAGCCGATCGCCGCCGAATGGATCGCCCAGATGAATCGCATCAGTCAGGACTTGAAAGGCCGCCGGCTCACGCAGGTCGAATGGCAGACGCAGATTGAGCAGTTGTTCTCACAGGTCGAGTTGCCCGAGTTGCTCAAGCTGCTCGACTTCAACAAGCTCACCGCCAACGTGCAGTTTCCAGAACGGGGCGAACGGAGCCTCCGCCCGCAATTGCCGCAGGTGGAAGGGCTGCCGACCGACCTGGTGTTTGGGCATCAGATATTTGCCTTGCAGAAGGACCGCTCGGTCGTGCCGCACGGGCACAACAATATGGCCACCGCGTTCTTGATCCTCGGCGGCGAGTTCCACGGACGGCATTACGACCGTCTTGAGGACGACCGCGAGCACATGGTCATCCGTCCCACGATCGACCGGGCGTTCTCCGCCGGCGAGCATTCGAGCATCTCCGACGAGAAGGACAACGTCCACTGGTTCCAAGCGACCAGCGACGTCGCCTATATCTTCAATATCCACGTACTCAACCTCAGTCCGGACTTCGCCGGCGGGCGAAACGGCCGCATCTACATCGATCCCAACGGCGAAAAGCTCAGCGACTCTCGAATCAGAGCACGCAAGATCAAGACGGCCGAGGCCTTCAAGCTGTACGGCTAATGGACGGCTTGCGATGCTTAGCTGAATTCGCCTTGTAGCTGAATTCGCCAAGAATTCAGACGAGTAATGCGTAGCTGAATTTGCCAAGAATTCAGCCGGGCGAAATCGTCAACTTTTCAGGTGGCAAATAGCAAATCGCCGGCGGCTCGGGTAGAATAGTTGCTCCCCTACTCCAACCCTCGGCGAGACTGATGAAACTAGCTTTTAGTTCCAACGCGTACATGCATTTTTCGATCGAGGACACGATCCGCAAGATCGCCAGCCTCGGTTACACCGGCATTGAGATTTTGGCCGACGTCCCTCACGCCTGGCCGGCCGGTCTGCTACCGGAGCGGAAGGAATCGATTCGCCGCTCGCTGGAGGAACACCGGCTTTCGATCGCCAACATCAACGCCTTCATGATGAATGCTGTGGCCGACCCGCGGCAGCCGTACTGGCATCCCGGCTGGACCGATCCCGATCCGCACTACCGGGCGATTCGCCGCGAACACACCAAGCGGGCACTGCAACTGGCCGTCGACATCGGTGCGAAGAACATCACCACCGAGCCGGGCGGACAACTCGCCCCGGGGCAAACCTGGAGCGAAGGCGCCGATATCTTCTACGAAGAGCTGATGCCGTGCGTCGAGTTGGCCGAACAGCTCGAGGTGTTGCTGCTGGTCGAACCCGAGCCGGAACTGCTGATCGAGAAGTTCGGCCAGTACGAGGAATTCATGGCCCGCATCGACTCCCCTTGGGTGGGGCTAAACTTCGACGTCGGGCACGCCTATTGCGTCGGCGAAGACCCGCAAGACTGGGTCGCGCCGATGGCCCGGCATACCAGGCACTATCACCTGGAAGATATCGCCGCCAGCCGCGTGCATCAGCACCTGATCCCCGGCCATGGAGCGATCGACTTTTCGGCCACGCTCTCCGCGATTCAACAAACCGGCTACGACGGCTGGCTCACGGTGGAGCTATACCCCTACATCGACAACCCCGACGACGCAGCCCGGGAAGCGCGCGAGTTCCTCACGAACAAGCTGAACGAATTGAACATCCCGGTTGAGTGACAATAGATGGCCGAGGGGGCGAAGTCTTGTCAATGCAAGCGCCACACGGACTGGCATCGCACCCTCATCCGGCCTTCAGCCACCTTCTCCCAGAGGGAGAAGGGTCGCCCTGAACCCTGAACCCTGAACCCTGAACCCTGAACCCTGAACCCTCAAACCTCAAACCTCAAACCTCAACAAATGCCCCGTCGCATGGTGATCCTCACCGAGGGTCATACGAATCCGCATACGGCGAAGACGGCGACCAGTCTCATCCGGTATTGCCGCGACGAGTGCGTGGCGTTGCTCGATAGCGCACAGGCGGGCCGAACGTCTCAGGAACTGCTCGGGGTGGGCGGCGACTTGCCGGTCGTCGACTCGCTCGACGCCGCCACGGGGGCCGACACGCTGGTCATCGGCATCGCCCCGCAAGGAGGCAAGCTGCCGGCGGCCTGGAAACAGATTGTGCTGCAGGCGATTGGCCGCGGCATGAACGTGGTATCCGGCCTGCACGACTTTCTGGGTGACGACGCCGAAATCGCCGCGGCGGCCGAGGCCGAAGGGGTGACCGTCTACGACGTCCGCAAAAACAACGAACGCGACGTCGCCAGCCTCCGCGATTTTCGCCCCGATTGCCTCCGCGTGCTCACCATTGGCAACGATTGCAGCGTCGGCAAGATGGTCACCGCGATCGAAGTTGCCCGCGGCCTTGCCGAACAGGGACTCGACGCCAAGTTCCTCGCCACCGGCCAGACCGGCATCATGATTGCGGGCGAGGGATGCCCGGTCGATTGCGTCGTGGCCGACTTTCTCAACGGGGCCGTCGAAAAGCTGGTGCTGGCCGATCAGCATCACCCGGTCCTGCTGGTCGAAGGGCAAGGAAGCCTGTTTCACCCCAGCTACTCGGCCGTTACCGCCGGACTGCTGCACGGTTGCCTGCCGCAGGCAATGATCCTCTGCTATGAAGTAGGAAGACGAACGATTCACGGCCACGATCACATGCCGCTGCCGCGGTTGTCGGTCGTGCGCGACGCTTACGAATCGCTCGCGGCGGTGATGGCGCCGTCGCGGGTTATCGGCATCTCGATGAACAGCCGCCTGGTCTCGGCCGACGACGCCCAATGGGAGAGAGATCGCCTGCAAAGTGAATTTCAACTGCCGGCCTGCGACGTCTTCCGTCACGGGCGACAACCGCTGGTCGACGCTGTCGCCGATTTCTACCACGAACATGTCGCATGAAGCTCACCATATCTACCTTCGAGTTGCCGCTAGTGCATGAGTTTCGCATTGCCCGCGGCGGCTACACCGTGCAGCCGACCCTGGTGGTCGCACTGGAGCAGGACGGCTGCCGCGGTTACGGCGAGGCGACGACCAACAGCTACTACGGTCACACGCTGGAGTCGATGACGCGAACCTTGGAACAGGTCCGCGGCGTGATCGAAGCAACAGCGATCAAAGCGACAGAGCTTGGCGACCCGGCGGCGCTGTGGGCGCGGCTCGATCCGCTCTGCGTCGACGACCACTTCGCACTGAGCGCCGTCGACCTGGCCGCGTATGACCTGTGGGGCAAGCTAATCGGCAAGCCGGTGTTCGAGGCTTGGAACTTGTCTCCCGCGGCGCTGCCGCTTTCGTGCATCACGATCGGCCTCGACGAGCCAGACGCCATGGCGGCCAAGCTGCGGGAGTTTTCCGATTGGCCGATCGTGAAGATCAAGCTTGGCCCGGCCCGCGACCTCGAGATCGTGCGGCGGCTCCGCCAGGATAGCGAGGCGGTGTTTCGGGTGGACGCCAATTGCGGCTGGACCGCCGATCAGACGATCGCCTATGCTCCCGACCTTCGCAGTCTGGGGGTGGAATTTATCGAGCAGCCGTTGCCGGTCGAACAGAACGACGAAATGCCGCGGGTGGCCGCCGCCTGTCCCCTGCCGATCATCGCCGACGAGAGTTGCGTGCTGGAAAGCGACGTCGCGATCTGTCATCATCTAGGGTTTGCGGGCGTCAACATCAAGACGGTCAAGTGCGGCGGACTTACGCCGGCAAAGCGGATGATCGACGCCGCCCGCCGGCGGCAGATGTCGGTGATGGTCGGCTGCATGACCGAATCGACCGTTGGCGTCTCCGGGGCGGCCCAGTTGCTGCCGTTGGTCGACTATGCCGACCTGGACGGCCCGGCCTTGATCGGGCAAGATATCGCCACGGGAATCACATTGCGTCGCGGCGCAATCGAATTCGCCCGCAATGAACAAGGATACGCACCCGGAAGCGGAATCGAATTGCTATGACCCAAGCCACCGAGCCTGACCCAAACATGGTGCCAGAGGCCCCCGACTCGACAGTGCCGGCGAGTCGCTGGCGGGCCTATCTGGAACTGGTCCGCTTGCCGAACGTCTTTACGGCGCTTGCCGACGTCATCATGGGGGCCTATTTCGCCTGGTGGTATTTTGGGGCGGCGACTATGAAAATCCCGCCGATACCCTGGGGGCTGTTTGCGATGCTGCTGGGCGCCAGCGCCTGTCTCTATTGGGGCGGCATGGTGCTCAACGACGTGTTCGACTTCGACAAGGATCGTCAGCAGCGGCCCCATCGGCCGCTTCCCTCCGGCAGAATCCCCCGCCGCGTGGCTGGCCTGTTGGGGGTCGAGTTGCTCGTTGTCGGCGTGCTGCTGGGCTGGGGCGTATCGCTGCTCGGCGGCGGCATTTCCGCCGGCATCGTGGCGTCGCTGTTGGCCGGATGCATCTATCTCTACGACGGTCCGCTCAAACAGACGCCCGCCGGCCCCGTCGCCATGGGAGGTTGCCGCTTTCTGAATGTGCTGCTGGGCATGTCGCTGATGCCGATCGCGCTCGATACGCCGCACTATTGGGTCGCCGGCGGCATGGGGCTGTATGTCGCCGGGTTGACCTGGTTCGCCCGCACCGAGGCGGCTGAAAGCAGCCGACTGCAATTGGCCGGCGGCACGCTGGTGCTGGTGGCGGGCGTGGCGATGCTGGCGGCCTATCCGGAATCGACCACTTATACTTCGCCCGCCGAACAGATCCCCAACTGGAACCTGTTCTGGTCGGTCCTCGGCACGCTGATTGCTTGGCGCTGCATTCGCGCGATCCTCGACCCGCGGCCGGCGACGGTGCAATTCGCGGTGAAGCAATGCATCTTTTCGATCATCGTACTCGACGCCGTGATCGTATTCGGCGTGACCGGCAACTGGATCCCCGCGGTAGCCACCGCGGCGCTGCTAATCCCGGCGATGTTCCTGGGCCGGTTCATTTATTCGACGTGACCCGTTGCCGAAGCTGCCAGCTTCGCACCCGTTGTCGAAGCTGCCAGCTTCGCACACGTGCCCGACACTGCCAGCGTCGACCGCCGAACATCAGCCGGGTTACCACCAGATACCTAACTCCGTTGTCGTTGAAAGTTCTCAACAGATCGCTGAAGTCGGAGTTGACGAACATCGAGGCCCTGTACTTTCGCGTAGTGAACTCCGCGTCCAACGCTCTGTTAGCAGCGAACGTGTGGTTGGAATTAAAAGTTGTCGAGTGAATCGTTTCCAACCGATTGCCGCAAAGCGTCACGAAGGCAGTCAACAATCTGTTTTTGCGTGAGCGAGAGATCACAACCGTGTTTTAGCTCGGCTTGTATCTTTTTGACCTGGTCTTTTGTGATAGATCGGAGCTTCTTTGTGCTCAATTCCCCCGAGAAGCCGGCACAAAG
>JBGTJT010000611.1:0-3003 GCA_041744995.1 Pirellulales bacterium
GGACCGCCCGACGAGCGGCGCCGTCGTCGGCCGGCAGCGGCAGTTCCACAAGCGGTCGAGCCATCAGCCGCGTCAGACGGCTGGGTCCGAATTCTTCAAACCGCGCCCGCGGCAACGCAATGGTCATCGGCCTCGCCTCCCTGCGCCAAATCGCCCGGACACACGACCGAGTCAATTTGCAAACGCTCCATCCATCCCGCCCATCCCAACCGTGCCGGCGGAACCTGCTATTGTGCCGGAAAACGACTGGCAGGAAAAGTCAAGTACGTCAGCGTTCGCAGCACGCAAGGCAGCAGCAGCACGATTCGGTCGGTACCAACCCGAATTCGGAGTGGCCGCCTGACCTAACTGGCTGCGAGCGATCGCTCGACGCCAGTGGTGCCCAAAGTGTGCATGGGCGAGGCAAGGTCAGTGTCACCCGCCACGGGTTTCGGCTTTGTTCGTGCGGTGCCAGCAGATTTGCGATTAAGGAGGCAAGTGCATGCTAGTTATATGCTTATGGCATTCCGTATTGCTTTTTAGCGATTGCCTTTAAGCGACTTACGCCCAGTTTGGCAGGTATCGGGCATACCTCGTGGAAGTGGTTTCTGCATCATCGAGCTTAATGAGTCAGCTTCCTTGGTAGCAGCAATTACCTGTGAAGTTGTGGCTGAACCGGTGCCTGTATTCTCAAGCCCGAACCTTTCACGGAGCGACTGGTTAGACAATCTCTTGCCGCTAATGTACTGCAATACGCAGTGTTGAAAGCACGCGCGAATTCGATCGGCCTTGCTCATTTGCGCGAAGTCTTGGTGAGCAAACAAAACAGCGGTTGTCCGAACATGTCCGACTCTAAAATCGGGAGCTGGCAACTGAAAAAACTCTGCGGCGCTTACGACCTTGTCAATTCCGCTTCCCTTTTCTTCGCAAATCCCAAACTGTCGCATCAGATCGGCGAGCCGTTCGTTACGGGAACGGTTCTCATCGAGGAATCGTTCAAGGGGTATTTCAGGAGTCCCAGGGCTGGAGATTTCAACGCGGTCTTGGTACATCTCGATCATCACGGAAGTACCCGTTTCAGAAAAGTCTTGATGCACCAGAGCGTTGGCCACCAATTCGCGGAGAGCCTGCTTTGGAAACATCTTGATCTCTTGCCGAATAGCGGTTTCCAAGTACTCGTTTTGTGGTGCAGCACTATGGACAAACTCAATTAGGCCAGCAAAGCCAACTGCGAAGCCTTTGTGTCCGGTTATCTCTGTCTTCGTCTTGAGTTTGTTGGTTCCCTCATACTGGACAAACCGCGGCGCCTTTCGCGCCAGCGCATGGGGAAACTCATTGAACTCTTTTGCGAGCAGAATTGCAGCAAGGTTAGTAATGTCCCACTCTTCGCCATTCGCGAGAATAAGCCCAGCATTCTGGAGTAGCTCCAATACGTCGTCCCGAGATGTTGGATAGGAGATATCGAGCAGGTCGAAGTAGGCTTGGGTATCCAATAACCCGATCACTTGGTCAGCAGTCGTCCCCGACACTGCAAGTCCAGACAGCCAAGCTGCTTCAGTGCCATCTGCCGAAACAATTCTCGATTGGCTCTGTTGATGTTGATTGCATATCGAATCAATCGCAGCGCGTAGCTCGTCCAGCGACCTCGCTGCGCGAAGATTCTCCTCGCAGTCTGTCATGCGAGTGAAATCGAGTTGCGAATGTCGAAACGCCTTGACGATGATCCCGCGGCAGTAATCAATGTCAGCAGACTTCGCACCTTCCTGGGATGCTGACGAAAGTCTCGCCAGCGAAATCTCTTTGTTGGCGTCGATGTCAATAATCTTTGCCCTGCCATTGCGAAGCACGATGATATTGCCAATGTGTAGATCGCCATGACATAAGCCACTTTCATGAAGGTGCCTGATGCCATCCAGCATGTCACGACAAATCAAAGCGGCCTCGTCAACGTCGAAAGACTCCCGGTTAAGTCGGTCTCCAAAGGCATCTCCGTCAATCCACTCCATCAGGATGGCTAACACGCGCTAGCGGTGCCGCGTGCGCCAACGCGTCAACGCTTTTCATCCCAGACTTGATAATCTTGACGGCGACGACACGCCCAAGCGGCTTCTGGATGGCGCGAAACACTTTGCCATAAAGACCGCTGTGAAATTCTTCGAGAATTTGGATATCGTCCATGTGTTCCCTTCAAAGTCGTCCAGTAACCGCCCGGTGAAGCAGCGACTTCTTCAACTCGTCGAGCGGCGGAGTAGCACTGGCTTTGTCCCGACCTTGCGCTTGCCGGATGTCACTGGCAACAATCGGTAGCTAGCAGCGGCCGACAGCTTACGAATGCACCTGTGCCTGCCCGATCTCCTGCCGCATCCATTGCAGGTAGCCGTAGGCGCCGAAGAGGATGGGTACGGCGATGATCTCCGGTTGCTCGTACGAATGGATTTCCTGAATGGCCGCCTCGACGGCGGGGTAGCGAACCACGCTCGTCTTGATGTGGCACATCCATTCTTGCGCCTGTTCCACCTGGCCCTGCCAGCGATAGGTGCTTTGTACCGGGCCGGTGACCTGCACGCAGGCGGCCAGCCGCTGCTCGACCAACACACTGGCGATTTGTTGCGCCTCCTCGGCGCTGCTGGTGGTCGTGGATACCACTAGGTATTCGTTTTCCATCGGTTGCGATCCTTATCAAAACAATTGCTTCATACCTTGTTATAAAACTCCTCGACCGTTGTTTCAAACTGAAAACTCAGCCAGCGGAATTGCGTGTAGACGCCGTGTCCGAAAAAATGCCCCAGCAGCATGCGCCCGTCGCGAGGATAGCGGGCCAGGATGGTCCGACCCGCATCGGCCACGCGCCGGCTGCGGGGAAACTGCCGGCTCAAGTCGTACCAATTGCTCCGCGGGCCTAGCAAGCGGGCGAGGCCGTGTTCCGCCTCGCTGGCCCGGGTGATTCCCGGCAGCGGCGGGAAATTGCTGCCGGCGATTCCCAACTGCTGCACGTAGTCGCCGTCGCTGCCGCGGAACAAGGCC
>JBGTJT010000612.1:0-4873 GCA_041744995.1 Pirellulales bacterium
GTACTGGCAGGTCTGGTCAAGCCGTTGGAACCACCGATCTTCGTCGGCCTCTTCCGGCGACCGCACACCGAGCACCACGCCGTAGGCCGCGGCGATGCCGATTGCCGGGGCGCCCCGCACGCGCAGCTCGCGGATCGCCTCCCAGACAGCCTCGGCGGTCTTGAGGTCGATCTGAACCAATTCCAGCGGCAGCCGCGTTTGGTCGATCAGCCGCAGGCAGCCGTCGCGATCGCCGATCCATTCCAGGGTAGGTGGTTGCATGATTTCAGGTGAACTGTGGTTAATTTGGATAGAAACTGCAAATTGACGGGTTGCTCGCTTGCCGGGGCGTTACGAGCAAGAAATCGCGACACCGATTCGACAACGGCCTTGACTTGCTTCATAATACAGCCTTGGCCCCGTTATTCCCACCTTTGGAACTTGCAAGGAACCTCACCATGAAATCACCACTCGCCTTCCTCTCGCTGGTAATTGCCGCCGCCCTGCTGGCCGCCGGAACCTCCGCCTCGACCGCCGACGAATGGGTCGTCTACGAAGGGGGCGACGGGCCGGGCGCGGGCAAGCATATCGTGCTGGTCGCCGGCGACGATGAATATCGCAGCGAGGAAGCCTTGCCCCAGTTGGGCAAGATTCTCTCCGAGCATCACGGATTCAAATGCACCGTGCTATTTCCGATCGATCCAGACACCGGCGAGATCAAGCCCGACTATCAAAAGAACATTCCCGGCCTTGAAGCGCTCGAGTCGGCCGACATGATGATCGTCGCCTTGCGATTTCGCGGCCTGCCGGACGAACAGATGAAGTACATCGACGACTACGTCAACAGCGGCAAGCCAATCATGGGACTGCGAACGGCGACGCACGCCTTCAACGGCATCAAGAGCGACGCCTACAAGAAATACAATTTCAACCATGGCGGACCGGAATGGGTGGGCGGCTTTGGTCGCGAAATCCTGGGCGACACCTGGATCAACCACCACGGCGGACACAACCGCGAAAGCACCCGAGGCGTGGTCAACGAGGAACATGCCGAACATCCAGTGCTCAATTCGGTGGAAGACGTCTGGGGGCCGACCGACGTGTACGGCATCAAGCATCTGCCGGAGGACGCCACCGTGCTGCTGTGGGGCGCGGTGTTGGAAGGGATGAAGCCGACCGACAAACCGGTCGCCGGGCGCAAGAACGATCCGATGATGCCGCTGGCCTGGGTTCGCGAGTGGCAAGGCGCGGCCGACAAGCCGACCAAGGTGTTCACGACCACGATGGGTTCCTCGACCGACCTGGAGAGCGAGGATCTCCGTCGCCTGCTGGTCAACGGCGTCTTTTGGGCCACGGGCCTCGAAGTGCCCGAGAAGGCCGACGCAACGATCGTGGGCGAGTTCAAGGCCACCCCATTCGGGTTTGGCACCTACCAAAAGGGAACCAAGCCGGCCGATTACGAATTGAAGTAAAAGCCCTGTGTCTGACGCTCCGGTCATTCCAGAGTGCTCTGAACGCGCGCCTGCTCGGCCAGGACGTAGTCGAGCAATTCGTTGCCAAACGGCTCATAAACTTGAATTGGCGCTCGGGTTAACGGCTCAACGTGATAGGCCATCCTGAGGATGTCGCCGTCGACGCCGAAGTGCGGCGCAATTCCCGTAAAACCGAACCCGGCGGTTTCGAGTTGCTCCGTCAACCACGGGGCGCCCGCGTCGGTGAGCGGGAGTTCCACGAAGACCGCCTCCACCCTGGCATGCTCGACCAACTGGCGACGGGCCCGCATTACGGCGTGCGCCGAGTCGGCGCCGGGCTTCGCGATGCGCATTATAGCCAACCGGGCCCCTTCATTCACTTTGGTGGTAAGGATCCCATGTCCCTGCGGCTTGGCAGACTCGCCATACGAAAAGGGGCAATCGAGATTCTGATAGATGCGCTCGACGACGGCGCGATGTCTTGCCGGAACGAACAACACTCGGGAACCTGGCGACTTTAGCCAGTGAAAATACAACATGCAACTGACGCGCTGCGATTGCTGCTCCGACAGGCCGCGGAACGATTCGGTCTTCGGGGCAATGCCAAGCTCAACCGCCGTCAGCCGACCGCCATGTTCGACGTTCGACTTTTGCGTATAAGGATGCACGCACACGGCGTCGGCAAACCAGCCGACCAAGTCAAGCTGTCGGGCGTGGTCCAGCGCGGCGTCCTTCATGCGGTTGAGCAATCCACGTTGTCGATGCGCCGGATTGACCACCGCTTGCCCCACTTCGGCCACCGGCCCCTGTTGGTCGAACTCCAACGCATAGTGCCCGACAATCTCGCCGTCGGCCGCGACCGCCACGAACGAGACCAAAGCGCCATGTTCGTTTTGGGCCGCCACGCGCTCTGGGTAATAGACGTCCTCGTTGAAGTAGGTGTTGCCATACGCGCGGTAGATCAACTGAGAGACCCCGGCCGCTTCGTCGGCGCGCATGCGGCGGATTTCGTAGGTTTGTTCCGGCGCCAAGGGAGGCTCTTCGGGGAAGGGCGTCAGGGACGCTTCGTCGGCGCCGTCCCGCACATGCGCGTCGTGCAGCCAGCGAAGCATCTGAAACGCCTTGCCCTGGGGTCCGAAGCCGAGCCAGTGCATTTCATCCACGACGCCTTCCACGTCGCAACCGAATAGTACCCGCGAGGGGTGGTCCGAGGAATGCAAGGCTTGCTCATCGCGAGCAATATCTTGAGGAAGACCGAAATCGCGGACGACCAGTTCCAACTTGCCTCCTTGTTCGGTAATGCTGAGTTGGATCGAACCCTCCTCGCCGGCGGGGTAGGCATGCACCGCCGCATGTTCCACCGCGGCCGTGGCGAGCGCCGCAAGCTTGCGGACGGCTTCAGCTTCGAGCGGCAATTGCGCAAGCGCTTCTTGAATAAAGGCGGCGACGCTCGTTAGTATCCGCAGTTCGTTGGTAAAGTTAAGCGATACTTTCATGAGGTTGTTCCGCAGGTTTGCTTGATGGGCGGCTATCGCCGGACGCCGATATTATCTATATTTGTTGGCAACTGTAAAACTATAGCACCGTCTATACATCTGGAAGAACAACACCATGGCCGATCTAGCCGCTGCACTCAAAGACGAAATCCGCCGTTTAGCCAAGAAAGAAGTCAAATCGCAGGTTGGCAAGACCAAGCAGGCCGCCGCGCAGCACCGCCGCGAGATCGCCGCGCTGAAGCGGCAGGTTACCGAACAACAACGGCGGATCAAGTTTCTGGAAGAACAGGAACGCAAACGCGTGGAGGAGCAGCCCAGCGCCGACGACATGCCGGAGAACTTCCGTTATTCGGCCCGCTCCGTCAAGGCGCAACGGGATCGACTCGGATTCTCGGCCCGTGATTATGCGCGGCTGATCGGCGTTTCGCAACTGACGATCTACAACTGGGAACAAGGCAAGTCGCGTCCCCGGGCGGCGCAGATGGCCGCCTTGGCGGCGGTCCGCGGAATCGGCAAGCGCGAGGCGGCGGCGAAGCTGGAGTTGCTCGATAAGGGCAACGGCAACGGATAGAGCGATTCCATCCCAGGTCATGCGTACCCGTCAGCCGCCTGAAGCGCTCTATTGAACCACGGAGACACAGAGGGCACAGAGGCGATAAATTCGAAATCCCAATATCGAAATTCTCAACAAACCTCGAAATCCATCTGCTCGGCTTGATCGCGAATTCTATGCAGGTTCGGCACGTAAAGCCCGTCTTCAAACGTCATGATCGTCAGACCGGATATTCCCCGCGCCAGAAATGCCAGGTCGTCGCTGGGTGTTGGCGGAGACTGCCCCACCATGTTCGTCCTATAACATGCTGGGGGTTGGATTGTGGAATACCTCCGTGGGGTCTTCGTCGGTGAGCGGCTCGGCAGAGGACTCCCAACTTTGGTAGCTCGCCAGCGCGCTGCCTTGCTCGAACTTGCCTTGCCGCTCGCCGTGCTCTTCTAAGGTCGCCCAGCGCACGTAAGACAGCAATTGCGGTTCGGAATCGAAGGTCGCCACCAATCGGCGAGCAGCGTCCTTTTTGAAGCCATATAGATAATACATGCCGGCGCCCCCTGCTGCGGACTAATGGAATGGTTTGGCTCACGATTCCCATTGTTTAAGGTTTTCGACAATCCGCAACACCTCGTCGCGCTTTTTCTCGAATAGTCCGAACAACGCAATGATCAGAATGCCGGTAACAATGCCGCTGACCCACCAGATCCAGGTGCGATCGAGTTCCACCGCCGCGTACCAGATGACGGTCAGTAGCGAGACAACGAGGAACGTCGTTCCCAGGAATAAGAACGCCCGCACACGGAACACGATGCCGGCGAAGATGCCCAGCAGCGACAATCCGGCCAGCACGCCCGGCAACCAAGGAGCCTCGGCCACGCCGTTAAGAAAGATGTCGGCGGTGCTGGCGGCGTAAATCACGATCGCCGACAGATAGCGGACGGCGGTTGTCTGCTGCGCGTTGAGTCGCTGCCGATTGAGATAGGAGGCGACCAGCACGCAGATCGCCGGCGGAATCAGCCACAACTGAGGGTGCTCCGTCAGGCTAAGTCCTTCCTGCGTGTAAAGCAACCGCCACAGACTGGCGTTGGCCGCCAGCAGGGCCAAGATGCTGAACAGCAAGGATTTCCGCAGCACAGCCAATACGGCGTAGAGCGCCCCGACCGTCAGCAGCACCAAGGCATAATTGGCTTCACTCGGCACGACCCAGAACCCCAGCAACGGCAAGATCGGAATCAGCGCAGCCGACCTTTCCAGTGGCTGGGAAAGTATCGGTTGCCTTCGTCGCCGACAATATTCACTGAACCCGACGCCCAGAAACGCAATGCCCATGGCGATCAGCGGCCACATCCTGGTAAAAAACCCGCTGAACAACCACGGCA
>JBGTJT010000613.1:0-4389 GCA_041744995.1 Pirellulales bacterium
GACCTTGTTTCGCTTGGCCCGTGCTGCCGCGATCTCCTTGCCATATTCACAGAGGTCCGCATCGATCCGCTCAAGGAGCTTCTGGCACGGTTCGCACTCCTGCTGCGTCGATGTGTGATTAGTTTTGAGTTCTCGCATGACTTGGCGATTATAGCAGTTGTGGAGGGGCGGCGGGTTCCCGAAGTCTTTTGAAAGGCTGCTCTCTGCAAGCTCTTACTCCGGCTTGGTGTCGTCATACGCCAAGGGAGACGGTATCCTCATTCGCATGACGAACAATCAAGACGAAAAGACGGCGAAATCCGTGCGGCGTTATGCTCTTGCCCTCGCCCTTTTCACAGTCGCATACAACCTCGGCGAAGGCGTCATAGCGATGGTCGCGGCGATGGCATCGGGAAGCACGGCGCTGTTGGGCTGTCGAGCAGACTTATCGCTGAGTGTGGCGCCCTTCTGTGACCAAATCGAGGCCATGCTTCTATCCTTCTGGATGGGGCCGGCCTGAACAGAGGCGATTTGACCACTCACCTCCCTTCATGCGTGGCCGAGATCGCGATTCGTGATCGCCCGACCGTGCTTGCCCTTCGGCGGACCGCTCGATTTACTGTAATAGTGATTTGAGCACTTCACGCTGTAAACTGAGCACTTCACGCTGTAAACGGAGAGAAATGATGTCAAGCGGGTTAGCAGGCAAGGTCGCCGTCGTCACCGGGGCGGCTGCGGGCATCGGGCTGGCCAGCACTGAGGCGATGTTGGCGGCCGGCGCGCGAGTCGTACTAGTCGACCGCGACCAGGAGGCGCTGACGGAGCTCTGTGAAAAGCATGGCAATGCTGTTATTCCGCTGGGCATGGACTTGCTCGATCCGCAGAGCTGCGCGGCGCTGGTGTCGCGGGTTCTGGAGAAGGCAGGCCGGATCGATATCCTGCACGCCAATGCCGGTATCTATATCGGCGGTGATCTGGTCGACGCCGAAACGGAAGAAATCGACAGGATGCTGAACCTGAACGTCAACGTCGTGATGAAGAACGTTCGCGATGTCCTACCGCACATGATTGAGCGTGGTTCGGGTGACATCGTGGTGACGAGTTCGTTAGCGGCCCACTTCCCCACTCCATGGGAACCGGTCTACGCGTCGTCCAAATGGGCAATCAACTGTTTCGTCCAAGTGGTGCGCCGGCAGGTATTCAAGCACGGCATCCGCGTCGGGTCCGTCTCGCCAGGTCCTGTCATCACCGCGCTGCTCGATGACTGGTCGAAGCAGAAACTCAATGACGCAAAGGAGGCTGGCAGCCTGATCGATGCGTCGGAAGTCGCCGAGGTGGTGATGTTCATGTTGAGTCGGCCCCGCAACGTGACCATTCGCGATGTTGTCATCATGCCTACAAATTTTGATCTCTAAAACGCTGCTGCGAGGGCTTCTTGATCTGTGTCGACTGGGATCGGCCGATGAGCACGAGCTTTTCGCAGAAGGGATCGATTCGGTATCGAATGCGCACCTCCACAGGTCAGCCGCTTCCAGTTTGTCAAATGAACATTCACGTAGCGTCTGCGGGGATTGCCACAATCGGTAACCATTTCAGGCGCCTGCTGTCAGCCCTCATGGAACCCTGCAACGCCAGCCGCCGGCAAGCCTCTTTGATCTGCCCGATCGCCCGGAACCGCAGTTACTGGCCGCCGGCAGGTTTTGTCACTGGATCAGTTCCAGCTTTGGGGGTTTGCCACAACCGGAATTGCCAGTTATGACAACAGTCAAACCGGCGCGGCTCAGCGAGAACCTTCGGGAGCGGCAGCAAATGACTTATCGCAGGACTATTTCCGCGTCGAGGTCCACAGCGACGTGTCCCGAAGTTCCCGCGCCGCAAGCGGTGAGGGGCGGACTGATCTACGACCCTCCTGTCGTGGCCAGGGCCGCCTGAGTCTGCTCTTGCAGGTCGGGTGTGCTTGAAATCGCAGTTTGACATGTCTTGGACGCGCGTTTATTCAACTGCTCGGCGAGACGATCCAGGTCAGCATGACAAACGGAAGTGTGATCTTGCTGCGTTTGGCTCTTCATCTAGTCAGTCTCCGGGTCCTGGAAGTAATCTCCGCTGCATCCAGGGTATCGGCCGAATCATCCGTGGCCTCGCGGCAGAGGTTCGGCTAGGCGTCAAAGTTTTGCTAAGCCGCAGAATCCGGTGCTGCTGACTCGCCTAACTAACTCCTGTCGTTTATCAACGCAGCGGGCAAATGGCCGCCGTGTTCATCGCCAGCAGCCCGACCAAGGGCAACAACCACATCAGCCCGACGCAATTGTGCAAAACAGAGCGGTGCGGCCCAGCGAGAACGGGGCGAGAAGAGCCAACCAGGAAATGGTCCTGCCGGGTTGGCTGCTGAAAACAGCAGGACGATTGGGCAACTGCAATCTCGGCCGTCGACACGTGTGACCGCCGTTACGTCTTGGGATTATGGCGGACATCGTGTCCGGGTGGCTAAGCTTTGCAGCGATTGAACCTATTGTTCGCTACGGTTATACAGGTACCAGTACGGCAATCTCTGGCCTCGGCTGCTGCGTCACGAAGTCTAGGCTTTGGTCAGGGATGTTTGTGGGCAGAATCAACTTGAGTGGAAGAAGCTTCAGAAGGAGTTGGCTGATCTCAACACGGCAGCTCGGAAGCCAAAGGCGTGACTGGCCATCGAGCGGCGACCAGTTGCGTTGAGGACACAACTTTATGGATGATGCTTCGCTTCGACAACTTCAGCGGCTGGTGGCCAAGACGCACGTTCAGTCTGTCGCCCCAACCGTTTAATCTGGGCGACGGCAGTGGGCGGCCAGTGAAACTTGGATCGCGTCGCATCTCATCAACCTCGGGGAGAACGGCTAATCGGAGAGCTTCTTCAGCCCGCTGCGGGACGAGGTGTTGAATATCGAGGAGTTCATGAAGCTGGCCGAGGCCCGCTGGTCTGCGCGGCGTCGGTTGATCAACACAGCGAGAACGGCCGCAAAGCGTTGGGGTACCCCCCACCCCCCCGGCGGAATTCGCGGCCAGAAGATCGCCGCTTCGCAAGCTGAGACGGCGACGCTAACCTTGGCTGAGGTGAGGGTATCCAATGGTTCGCCAATCGCACTTTAACCTCTCGGCCGATTACACCGATCGTCGATCTTAGAATGGTTCGATAAGGAGAGTATCAGAAAAAACGTTTGAAATTCGCTGTATCCATAACATGTTATTATCAAATGAGATACAGAGACATTCTCTAGGATGGCACCGGTTCGATTAGCGATTCCCTTCGGCTCCACTTGATGCAACTCATTACAATTGAATGACTTGCGATTTATCTACAGGCCCTAGCCTACTCCACGCTGCCCGGTTGGTGATACCTTTCGTGATACCTTTTTGGCACTCGGGGGTGAAACTGAACTATCCCCTACCCCGAAATCATCCTGGCGAAAGTCGGCCGGCCGCAGACGGCCAAATAGCGGGCAGCCTGGTCCCGCAACGCCGTCCTCGGCCACCAAACGCCGGTCTGGTCCGCAGCCGGCAGAGATCAAAACGGCGCTGTGTCCGAACTGCGAATCTCGTCGTCGGCGGCGACCGACGCCAACTGCCTGGCCGGCGCCGCCATCATTGGCCGCACGCAGTTCCGCTGCCAAGCGTCGTGCCGTCGCCGCCACAACCTTTCCACGGCCTCGCGCGACGGAATCTCCTCAAAAGCAGCGCTGCGGGCAGCCTTGCGCAGTAATTCATAGACCTTGCCAGTATCGCTCCAGGGCAGCGTCGGGCCGGCCCAGGCGACGACACCGGTGATCATCTGCCGGGCGGCCTCCGGCGCATCCGGTCGAGCGTGCAGGTCCACAAAACGCTGCCCGAGATCGGATCGCCACTGACGGGCCGGCTTGCTGTTTCCCAAAAACGGCAAGTGGATCTCCAGGCTGTTCGCCGCCTGCCGGAATCGAAAGCCGAGCCAGTCGGCCGACTTGCAATGCAGGGGGCGGATCGCCCGATCAGAGTCGATACTGAGTTTCAATGCAGCAGACTCGGCCAATTGCGCTAAATCTTCATGCAGGCGCTCTGCGTCATCATTGCGACCGCACAGGATCAGTAGATCGTCCATGTAGCGCAACAGCGGCACGTCGGGATGCTGCTGGCGCCAAGGCTGGTCGATAAAATGATGAAGATAAAGGTTCATCAACAGGGGCGACAGCGGCGCGCCCTGATAGAGTCCCATGGCACGGCTATCGTCAACGCAGCGGCGGAGCAGATCCAACAGGCGGCCCGACGGCAAGTAGCGCTCGATGATGGTGATTAAGCGAGCGATGGGCACATGATCAAACGCGCCTCGGATGTCCTGCGTGATCCAGGTCCAGCGACCCTGTTGCTCCGCCACGCACTTGGCATGCGCCATTGCGTGACCGA
>JBGTJT010000614.1:0-5040 GCA_041744995.1 Pirellulales bacterium
CGTTGAACAAGCAGGCGAGCGCCGCGGAGCTGATCGCCGGCCGGCCGCCGCCACCTGAGCTGCCCAGCTAATGTTTCCACGCTGCACGGTTATCCTTCGCATGGGACCAGAAAAAGTACAATCTGCGGCCGTTGCCCGCCTGCCGAATGCTTCCGCCACGGCTAGTCGTCATCGAATTGCTCCGGCCCAAAGGGATCCTCCACGGCCTGCTCGGCGGCCGGAATCGCCTGCTTCATGCGAATTTCCAGGTTCGCCGGCAGCGGTGATTCTTCGGCTACTTGTCGACCGATGGCCCGAAACAGGGCGCTCCCCACCTTTTGGAAAGTATTGTCCTTATCGGCCGACAGCGAATTTCCCGGCGGCCCCGGGGGAATGGGCTTGCCTGTAAACGAGAGAGTGACCGTGTTTCCACTCCCTGGTACCAACACCGACACGGTTTGGTTCGTCGAGTCTCCCACAACCTCTAAGTTGCTGGTGCGAAAGGTATAGGACTTCTCGTCGGTGACGAACTGGCCAGTCCGCTTGTCGAGAAACAGCAGCGAGGTCTCGCGCACGCCCTTCCGCGGCTCGACGATGTGGCGCGAGAACACCAATACTGGCAATTCGTGCGGCTGCTTAAGCATCAGGCCGAAATCGTCGATCTCGGCCGGCACGTGCCATAGTTTCTCACCGGTGGCACGGCTAAACGCATAAACGCGACCGTTGATTAAGGGATTGTCATAGCCGCCGGGAGCAGGCTGAAAGTTTCGGGTGGGGTCTCGCCGTTGCGGCGGCTGATTGGTGATCAGCAGGTAGCGGTCGTCGCATCGCTGCACGTAGATACCCATCAGCGACGGCTCTTGATCGAGTTGCGCGTCGATGGTGACTTTGCCCGTCGCAATGTCGATGAGTTGAAAATGTCCGTCGCGTTGCATCACGCCGACGGCGTCCTCCTCGATCAGATCGGCTTTGCAGTTTTGGTCGTATTGGCGTTCCCAGAGGACTTCTTCCTCGCCGTCGGCGTTCCATGGATCGATCAGGCGGATGCGCCAACCGTCGGATCGTTGCTGGGCGGTGAGGATGTTGCGACCCACGGTTAGCCAGCGTTCGTTGACGTTGGGGACCGGATGGTTGCGAGCGAGGACGTGGCCGTCGGCGGCCCGAATGACGATCGCCTTGTCGTTGTTGCGCTCGACGATCAACAACACCTCTTCGTCGCCGAACAATTCGCCGCCGGCGGGAATATCGCGCCGCACCCAGTAACGCTCACCGTTGATTGGATTGACGCAGGACAGCTCGCGGTTGCGGATGTAGCAAACGCCGTTGTCGGTCACCGGCCCGATCTGCGAGATCGGACTGCCGTACTGTTGCCGAGCCGAGTTGACCAGATTGCGGGGGCCGGTAAAACCCCGCTGGATGATGACTTGCGTATGCGGCACACCCGGAATCACCTGCGCGACGTCGTCCGACCAGACGATGGCGTCTTCATCTGTCCCGTCGGGCCGGGCGCGGAGCGTATCGATGGCCACCACCTGATAGCCGCTCGCCAAGAGCAGCAAATGACCGTCGCCCCGGGCGTAACTTAACGAGGGATTGAAGAAATAACCGCGATAGTTGCCGGAATTCTGCAGCGAGACCGTCCAGCGGTGCTTGCCCTCGTCGTCGAGTCCGACCACGCTCTGTTGCCGCTGTTGATCGACCAGCACGGTATTGTCGGCCAGCAACGGATCGCGCTGTCCATACACCCGCAACCCGAAGGTTCGCTGATAGCTGACGTTTCGACTTTCGGGCGTATCGCCTTGGGTAACGTTGACCACGCCGACCGGCCAGGAGCGACTCCGGTCGAGACGCCGCCGCACTTCCCCGTCGGCGGGCAGGGCCTCCAGCAATTCTCGGCCGGTTTGACCATCCAGAATCTGCGCGTCGGCCAATTCCGCTTCAATGCGGCGGAAATAGTGCGTCGCCATATCCTCGCGGCCCGCTTCGACCATCAGCAGGGCAATCCGCGCCAGTGCTTCGTTTTGCCATTGGACGTCATCGCCGGCCAGCACGTCGCGAAGCAAGAAGTCCCGTTCCAGCAGCGTATCGCGTCCCCGCAGCATCGACGCCAGCCGCAGCTTGAGCGGAGCGGTGGTCACATTGGCCCCGAAGAAGTTGAGAAACCGCCTCACTTCATCCGGGGAGCCGGTTTCCAGAATCTGCTCCATCCGCTCGCTTACCTGGCGATCAAACTCTTCCCGCTGGGCGCTGTCGAGTTGATCGCGCATGCCGGCCAGTCGGGTGCGGATCCAACGATCGAGCCGCACCGAATGGGTCACATCGAGTCTCTCCAAGCCATCGATAGGCCCCGCTTCGTCGGCGAGTTTGAGATACATCTCCAGCGCCTTGGCGGTCTCCCCCGCTTTTTCCAGCCCCTCGGCCATGATTTTGCGATATTCCATTCGCTCGACCGGGTCGCTCAGCAAGTTCTCAATCTCCGCCGCTGATTCGCGACTGGCGGCGAAATCGTCGCGGAGACCGGCCATCACGCTTTTGACGAGCATATCCCGGGCTTCCAGCATGCCGGCGCGTGCTTCCGTGGCCAGCAGGCGATCGTTGCCCGCCTCGCCTTGAGCCAATTGTTCCTCGTAGCGCTTATAGCTGGCGCGGAACAGGGGGATGGCCGTGCCGTATTTGCCCCGTTCGATCAAGATCTCGCCCTTGCGGGCCAACGCCCAAGGGTCTTGCTCGTCGTTGTCGAGCGAACTGGCGACGCGGCTCTCCAGCGTGTCGAGTTGGTAGAACGTCTTCAGCTTGTCGATGCCTTGAGAGATGATCTCCCCTCGGTAGCAGATCAGATTGCCAGGAGGCGCCCCGTCATGGCTGCGGGCGCGCTCCACAATTTTGCCGTTGTTCAGCGCAATCTTGATGACCTCGCCGCCGTTGGCGCCCATGATCGGCAGAAAATAATGGTCGTCGGCGTAAAAGCCGCGGCCGCTTACCGCCCCGCCGTCGGGCAATTGGATCGGTCCCCAAGCAACCTTGCCCGATTCATCCAATTGCTGCGCCGAAATCGAGGTCCGCCCCACCACCACCGCGCGGTTGCCGTGGATGCAGGCGACGTACAGATTTTCGTCGCGCTGCTTGCTCCACAGCTTCTTGCCGTCCGAAAGATTGAGGCAGTGTATCTCGTCCGACTCCGTCGGCGTGATGACCACCTTTCCGCCGGAAATCGAGATGCTCGAATCGGCCCAAGAACCTGTCCTGGTTTGTCCGCTCGGATCGCGGCGTATCTGACCGAAGCCGGGCACGATGCGCATCCGCGGGTCGGCGATGTCGTTGTATTGATAGCCCCAGAGCAACGCCCGGGTGGTGAGATCGACCGCCACGATGGCCCCGGCCGAGGTCGGGCATACGAGCACTCCCTCGGCAAAGCTGGGGGTCGCTCCACCGCTGCGACGAAACTCGTCAAACTGCGGCAGGCGCTGCACGACGGCCAATTGTTGTCGCCACAACAGTTCGCCCGTGGATGCTTCCAGCACGACAAGTTGAATGCCGCTGTCGATTTCAGCGATCGCGTACAATTCGCCTTGCAGCGGCAGCGGGGGCCCCAGGAAAATGGCACGCTCCAACTCCGGCACCGAACCGTTCGGTCCGCCAACGGCCCACTTTCGCTTGCCTTCGCTTCGCCAGATATCGTAAGCGGCCAGCGTACTTTGGCCCCCGGCGGTGGTCAGATGCCGACGGCCGAAGCGGTCGACCGAGATGCTGTCGGACGAGCTTTCCACCACGAACACCAACTCGCCGTCACTGGCCAATGTGCCGTAGGTGGCGTCGGTGTACATCCGCTTAAACAGCTTTTCCTGCTTATGGTTCTCCCGCGATCGCTGCTGAATGCTCGGATCCTGCTCAAAATCATCTTCGCTACCGACATGCCAGACCATTTTTCCGGTCGTGAAATCGAATGCGGCCAGACTTTCGGGAGTCCGCATCAGCACCACGTTGTGAACGGCCAGCGGGTGCAGCGATGGCAGCGCGTCCATGCCGTTGCTCAGCAGTTGCTGCTGGCGTTCGGCCAACATCGTCTCGATGTCCGGATCGTAGGTCACTCGTTGCGTCCATCGGGGCCGAGTCAGCAGCGGGCGACCGCCGTTGCTGGGAGCGGTTCGCGACGGATCGCCGCGGAACATGATCCAGTCGATCGTGGCGCCGGCGAGCAACTCGGTCGGTTCGCCGGCAGCGTCGGCCAACCATTCGAGAGCCTGTTCCTTGTTCTTGAAGAGCGAAACTTCCTCGCCCGCGATCTTGACAGTACCCGCACCGATTTGGTCATGCAATTTTTCAAGAACTTCTCGAGCCTGCGCGGGCTGGTCGCAACGCGCCCAGCAAGTGGCCAGCATCAGCGACAAGGCCGGCTCGAAGTCGGTTGCCGCAGAGGTGTCGTAGACATGCTGAAAGCAAAGGGCCGCGGCCAGCGTCCGGCCGTGATCAAGATGATGGCGGCCCAATAGCACCATTGCCTGGTAGCCCGCCTCGGTGTGAAAATATCGCCGCGCAACCTCCGCCACGTTGTTCACGTCGCCGGCCTTGGTCGCTTCGTCCAACAGTCGTCGCGCTTTGGTACCGTATTGCAACTCAAACGATTCGCGGGCGGCGACCGGTGCGTCGCCGATCATCCGCCGCGCCTCGCTCTTGAGGCTGCGAAACGTCTGACCCTTGCCCTCGGGTCGGAAAAAGTAATCCTCCTTGGCTTCGCTCAAAATGTAAGCCAGATCGACCACGGCATCGCTGTAGCGCTTTTGCTTGAGCAATTCCGCCGCCGTTTCCAACCGCAGTCGCTCGCTCCGCTCGGCAGGCAGGAACACGCTGTTGGCGATATCGTCTTCCGCCTGGGGAGTTCCTATTACCACTTGGGCCACAGCAGAGCCGTGCCCCAGGCCGAGCACCGCCCCGGAGCAAACAGCTAAAGAAAGCAAAAAACGGAAAAGCGGCAAGCTCAAAGTAGTTCGCTCCATCGTATCGGTCGTCCCTTCATCGAGTGTGACACTGTCATCGCGTATTGCACGGCAGCACGTATGGCAC
>JBGTJT010000615.1:0-2641 GCA_041744995.1 Pirellulales bacterium
AACCGGCCGGCGATGCGGCAGCCATACCGCGGCTGGCACCCGAGCCGGGTTTCTTCGCAACCCCGCCCGGCACAACCGCTCCGGTGCCGAACTATCCGCCACCGCGGCAGGAAACGCCGTTTGAAAATACGCCGGCGCTTCAACCCACTCCGGCAGATTGAAGGGCCTTTTTCACGGGTTACCGCGGCGGCGGGACTGCGCGGCGGGCCGAGCCAACTACCGCGGGCGGCGCACGATACGCCTGACGGATCGCGCCGAGCCGCTGCTTCACGTGCGCGGCTGGGCGGTAACCTGTGATCTCGTCGAGGACGGTGGAGTCGGGTGAGATGACCATCGTGGTAGGGAACGTCTTCACGCCAAGTTCCGCTATCAACTCGCGATGGTCTTCCACCTTGATAAAAAGCGGCACGAATCCGGCCGAAAGCTCCGCCTGTACCCCGCCGTCGCGGAGCGTCTGACGCGCCATCCTCAGACAATGCCCGCAATTGTTCATCGAAACGAAGACCACCATCGGCCGATCGAGCCGCTGCGCGGTTCGCCAGGCGGCCGGAACGTCGCTGGTCCAGACGTCCGTCGGCAATCCGTCGGCCTGGACGACGCCGGTGAATAGCGCCAGCAGCGCGGCGGCCACTGCATGGCGGACGAAATAAAACATCGGTCGTTCTCCTTAACGGGGGCGGAATGCCTGCGCGATATTGCCGCCTATCCTATTCCATCGGCCAACAGGTGGCCGCAACTGTGTGAGGAAATGGACGGATTCAGCAATTTCAAGAGTTAAGGGACAGCTCAAAATTAACTTCGGTATTTGAAGGAAACGGAGAGAACGGAGGGGTGAATCGCCTCTGTTGCCTCTCGTCTACTTCGTTTGCTCCTCGACGATTTTCAAAACAGTTTAAAATGGATGCGAATCCTCATTGAGCAAATCAGGTCACCCACGAATCTGACTTATTGATTGATGAAATCCGGTTTCAATCACCAAGACCAACCCGTTCGGTCATTCTTTCAAATGGAAGTCAATGGTTAGCCAACAAGTTGAAACCGCGCAATGCGACAGTCATCTTTGGATAATCAACCAACTGATTTCCGAGACAACAAAGGAGACGAGAGGCAACAGAGTCATGTTTCTCTCAGTTCCCTTCGTTTCCTCCTGTTCAAATCAAAACTTGAGTCGACTTGGCGTCAGGCGAAGCAAATACTGAAGTCGTTCTTAAGCGATTCAGCCGTTTAATCATCCGAACGAACCTGTGCCTTGAAAGGCCATTTTACCGGACGAAATCCGACCGAGGCTTCCAGCCAGCCGCCGCAACTGCAGCCACCGCCCCCCTCCGGCGAGAGCAGCATGCCGGCGGCGGGAATCGTGCTCAGCCAGCAGTCGGGCCGCAGGCGGTGCCAACTGCTCGCCTGTCCGCTGGCCTGATCCCACACCGTGATGTTGCCCTGGCGGAAGACGACCATTTCTTGGGTGCAGGCATAGGTGCCGCAGCCGCCGCCGGGAAGTTGCGTCTCCAGCCGCTTGCCGCTGGCCAGTTCGAAGGCCAATGGACGCACGAACAGGCGCCCGCCGACAATCGCCGGTCGGGACATATGCATTCCATGGTTGTCCGACGGCCAGCCGAAGCGGTCTCGCCACAGTAGCTTGGCCGCCGTCTGTTGAGTCGGATCGACGTTGGCCACGTCGTACACCGTTGTTTCGAACTGACCGCCGCCGCTGCTCACCGTGATCAACCGGCCCTCGGCGGCGGCCAGGTAAAGCACCGTGATCGGCGGCAGGCCCTCGAGCGGTTGCTCCCACTGCTTCTTGCCGGTCGACGCGTCGATGGCGACCAGCCACAGCGACTTGAGGAATGCCTCGCCGCCAAGCCGACGCGAGGCGGCGGCACGGAGCTGCGGATCGCGCGAGACAACGAAGTAAAGTTTGCCCTCGCTGGCGGTGATGGTCGTGTTGAGGATCAGTCCGTCCTCATAGGTCCAGCGTGTCTCGCTAGTCGCCGGGTCGACGGCGAACAGCCGGTCGCTGGCGATTTTATCGGTCGCGGCTCCAGCGGTGGCGTCGTACCAGCCTGTCTCGGACCAGAAGTTTTTCCACGCCGCGGCGGCCCGAGTCGCCGAACCAATCAGCATGCCGTCGCTGCGGGCGACGTAGCCCCAGTGATAGTCGGAGCCGTCTTCCGGGGCCGAGACTGGAATCATCTCAACAACCGCGCCGGTTGCCGCGTTGATCTTCCAACAGTGGTCGTTCATCACGGCATAGACAAATTCGCGATCGGCGCACCAATTGCTGCTGTCGCGCGGCATGTTGTAACGCTCGAAGTGCGGCAACTCGAGTGACCACAAGATGGAACCGTTATAGGCGTCCAGCGCGATCATGCGATGCAACCCCTGCAGAAACAGCCGTCCGGAAGTCGACAGGGGCGACGGCTTGCGCGGGCTGCGATCGGCCTGGTAGCGCGCCCCGGGCCGACCGATCCACTGCACCTCCAGATCGTCGACCTTCTTGGCGCCGCCCAGCGCCTCGCCGCCGAAGGCGGTGTTGTCCGGTTTGCCGTACAGATGCGACCATTCGCCAGCAGTCGGCATCGCGCCTCGCCGCCACAGGGTGAATCCCTCATGCCGCGTGCCGGCCGAAGCTGAATTGCCAGCC
>JBGTJT010000616.1:0-5205 GCA_041744995.1 Pirellulales bacterium
TCCATCATCTCGCCGGTCTCTTCATCTTCGATCTGCTGCGTGACCGATTCGATCCGCACCGGGTGGTTGGCGATCTCGGTAATCGAGATCAGCGGCCGGTCGGCCAGCGGTCCTTGCAGGATCGGCATGATGATCGGCTGCGCCTGCTGATCGGTGCGGTAGCCGATCAGGCCGACGTCCATCCAGTCGCGAATGCCCTCGTCACCGCTGGCCCGGATGGCCATGTTGTGCAGCCAGCTATTGACCGCGGCGGCCAGTTCATCGCACTTGCGTTTGGTGGAGTTGCCCAACGGCTCGACCATGCTGTACGACTGATCGAGCAGAAACAGGATGCACGCCTTATGATCGCGGCTGATTTCGCGGCTGTAACTCAACTTGCTGCACTCCGGTCGGCGGAAAGGGGCCAAGGGGAAAATTCCATTATCGCCCGACCGGCGGCAAGCCGCAAGGATTCTTAGAGAAGTAGGCGAAGCCGATCGCAAACAGCAGGAAGTACGAGAACAGGGCCTCGACGACGCGCGGCTTGGTGATCGGTTTTGGACCGAACGTCAACGCGATGCCAGCGGCAAGTAGGCCCAGGACCAGGAAGATCAGGGTGAAGTTTTTCATTAGGAAGGAGATGATACTGTCCAACCGTAACTTCCTAAATTACATGTCGTCAAAAAGGAATGTCGTCGACTGCAAAGGCCGACTTCCCCTCAAATCGGTAGACTTCTTTCAAACTCGCCGCTAGAAGTTCCCGGAGTTCGGAATTCAAGTTCAATTTGGCGACCACCTGCTCATCCAAGTCGAGAGTTACGACCATTTGATTTTCTTCCTCATCCCAATTGAGCCATATTTCACTTTTCTTTATTGCATGACCGCCTGCTGAGCGTGAGGCCAAGGAAACTCTCCACCAAATTGATTGGCGTAAAACATCAATGAGTGCATTGCGTTTTTTGACGTGTTTGTAGCAATCTCTGTAGAACTCGCCCGTCAGGCCATGGAAGAACTCTCGATTTGCCTGATGGAGATCATCGTAGAGCGGTAGGCTATTCTCAAGCTCACCAGCAACAAGAAAGTGAATTCTTGCGAACGTTTCTCGTTGAGCAACGATGTAGTTGGCGATATACGTCTCGCTTCGAGTAGAGGCCGCAGATATTTCACTACCGTTGAAATCAAGGCGAATCATGTCGGCATCGACAACCGTCAGAAGATTGAACTGGTAGACCACCGGGTTCTTCTTCCTGTCGGGTAAAGCAATCAGCTCGTAGGCCTGTGCCTTCATTAGCGAACTAATTGAACCAAATATATTTCGGTCATTGTTTGGGTTTCCGCTTACGGAATTCATCTCCTGAAACGCAAAAATATCTGTCTTCGGCAATGCTACGATCGGATGAGATAAACGTTTGCTCGCCTTCGCAAGATAGCGTTGTCGCCATCCATTCTCGTCTAGCATGAACGCGAGAGCGACATCGTTCGACCAAACGTGTAATGGCTGACGATCAATGTTTGGGTCGGAATAGTTCGGTGGTTTGCCCAAGAGAGCCCATACGTTCCTTTCGTCCTTCTTACAACTGACGATCAACGTCGTGTACACGAGGTAATCATCCACCTTGTCAGCCTTGTACGCGACGAGATCTACCTCGCGAACTTGTTCGGATACATCGTCGATGTAGTACTTGTTGTTTATGACAGACCAGCGATGCTTCCGAAACTCTTCGGAAACTCGATACTCCAGGTCGAACCCGGTTTTCGCGATCCCAGTTTTGAATTTGTCTAACTCCATGACTTTTCACCTCAATCCTGCACTGCAGATGGGCCAATTCCTCATGCCGATAGACACGGGCGCAGCAATGTGGTTCACGTAAGGAGCATTGCGAGGTGACGCAGACAGGTTTGCTCAATCAAACCCGCAACTGCACCAACTCCTCCGCGCGCGGCGCAGCCTTCTCCCGCAGCAACTCCACCTCCTCCACCGGCACATTCTGCAGCGGAATGCCCTTGGCGTACGCCCCAAAGTCATTAAAGCAGTACCACTTCAAAAAGCGATACACCAGGCTTCGCTCGGGGATCTCCTGCTGCTGGTCCCATTGGCTCACGCGCGGCGTCATGGCGCGGAGTTCTGCTTCGGTCGCCTTCCTGGCAGTCGTATCTCGGGCGGAGTACTTGTCCATCAGGCCCAATAATAAATCGGGCCGCTCCAGTACGATGCAGCCGCGGGTGCTCTCGGCGGCCAGTGTGCGGAAGTCCTGCATGAACGGCGTGTTCATCTTGTCGTACAGCGACTTGTCTGCATCGTGGATCGAGTCGGTGGCGAACTGGATGATCGGGCACGGCTCCACGTCGCCCCAGGGGCCGATGTGGTGCGAGATGCCGGTCGCCGCCGGGCAGAGGCTCTGTCCGCGATGATCGTAATAGGCGTCGACCACCGCGATCGGTTTGGTCGCCCGGATATTGACCACGAACTGGCGGACCTGGCGGAGTTGCTCGGGAGAGAGCGCCAGTTCCGGTTGCGGATCGGGGCCGACGGGGCGGGAGGTGTGGTACCACATGTACATTGCGCCCATTTCGATCAGGCGGTCGACCCACTCTTCGCGGAGCAAGTCATCGATGTTCGACTGGCAGAGACTGGTGGCGATGCCGGTCAGCAGCTTGTTGTTGATGCTGTTGTGGACGCCTTCCATGGTCTTGCTGAGCACGTCGGCGCGGCCGCGCCGCTGGTCGCTGATGATCTCTGTCCCCTCGATGCTGATCAGCGGCGTCACGTTGCCGGCGCGGCGCATCCGTTTAGCGACTTCGTCGGTGATGAACTGCCCGTTGGTGAACACCTGAAAGTAGCAGTCGGGGTGCGCCTCGATGATGTCCAGCAACTCCGGGTGCATGAACGGCTCGCCGCCCAGGATGCCGAAAAAGCTGTTGCCGTAGGCTTTGGCCTCCGCAATCAGGGCGTGCATGGCGTCGGCGTCGATTTTTTCCTGCTTGGCCGCCACGTCGACCCAGCACCCCTGGCAGCGGAGATTGCAACTGTTGATGATCGAGATATAGAGAAACGGCGGAAAGTACTCTCCCCGCTTCAGCCGGCGGCGGAACTTGACAATGGACCGCAAACCGCGGAAACCCATGTTCATGGCGAACTTATAGACCAGACGCTTGTCGGTCTCCAGCAGTGTGCGTTTGGCCATGCGAAAATACATAGGCGGGCAACTTGGGGGGTGAAGGCAATGGATTGGCGGCAGTTGATTTCTGATTCAGTATAGCAAAAAGAAGTTCGGGCGTCCTCGGTCTACCTAGTTACCTACAGCGGCGAGGCCGAATCTGCTTGCCGATCCACAAAAACGGCACCCAATTGCGGCGCGCCTCCCCCAATCAGCCGGCCGGTTCAGTCGTGGCGGAGTGCTGCCAACTTGGAACGGCATTTGCATCGACTCGACAAGTAGCCGCGCCCATGCATACACTAGCTTGGTCGCACCATGTTCGAGGCGCGTGAGCCATTTGCGATTGCGGCGTGAGCGGAACACTGTTTGAGGAAATCGGGTAACGCTGTGTTTGCCAACATCGATCCGGATCGGCTAGCCGCCGCTTGGACTACTGCCAGGGCGGACCTGCTGGCCGAATGCGACACGCCAGCGACGGGCGGCGGGCATCATTGGTCCGGCGAGTTATCGACCAGTGCCCTGTCGACGGCCACGGCCGTCAGCGCGCTCTCGATCTTTCAGTCGCATCTCTCGAATGACGACGTGCAGCCCTGGTTTACCGCCTGCCAACCGCCGCGCTACGAGCAGCTTGAGCGGATTATCTCCAACGGCCTGAACTGGCTGGCGGATCATCAGAACGCCGACGGCGGCTGGGGTGATACTGACCGCAGCCACTCCAACATTGCCACCACGATGCTGGTCCGCGCCGCGTTCCAACTGAACGGCGTGCCGGTCGATCATAGCGATCTGGCCGAACGGGCCGACGCCTACATCCATAGGCAAGGGGGCATTGCGGGACTTCGTCGCCGGTACGGACGAGACAAGACGTTTGCCATTCCGATTCTGGCCAATTGCGCGTTAGCCGGCATGGTCGATTGGAAAGACGTCTCGCCGCTGCCGTTTGAACTGGCCTGCCTGCCGCAGAGTTGGTACCGCTTTCTGCGGTTGCCCGTGGTCAGCTATGCGATTCCGGCGCTAGTCGCGGTCGGCCAGGCGCGGTATTTCTTCAAGCCGCCGCTGAATCCGATCGCCAGACTCCTCCGTCGCAAGGCGGTCGACCCGAGTCTGGACGTACTCCGCCAGTTGCAGCCCGACAGCGGCGGTTATCTGGAAGCGGTTCCGTTGACGAGTTTCGTGGTGATGTGTCTGGCGGGCATGGGGCGGTTTGACCATCCGGTGACGCAACACGGAGTGCGGTTCTTGCTCGACGGCGTCCGGCCCGACGGAAGTTGGCCGATCGATACCAATCTCGCCACCTGGACGACGACTTTATCCGTCAATGCCTTGGCCACCGGCGGCGACGACTTGAGCGAACTGGATTGTCGCGACTGGATACTTGCCTGCCAGCAGCGCCGACGGCATCCATTCACCGGCGCCGAGCCGGGAGGTTGGGCTTGGACTGACCTGTCGGGAGGCGTACCCGATGCCGACGACACGGCCGGAGCGTTGTTGGCGCTAGCCGCCTTTCGCGATTGCTCCGAGCGACCGAAGTGGGACGCCGAGGAGTTCGAACCGGAAGCGTCTTCCGGGGAGCAATATCGCGGAATAAGCGTTCCTGGCCCCGATGTAGCGATATCCGAGCAAAGTGGGGCCTCCCTCAATACAAAAGCGGCCGTGGCGGCGGGCATCGATTGGCTGTTGGGATTACAGAACAGAGATGGCGGCTGGCCGACCTTTTGTCGCGGTTGGGGTAAGCTGCCCTTCGATCGCAGTGGGGCCGATTTGACCGCGCATGCGTTGCGGGCGATCTGGCGGTGGGGGGATTCGCGCAGTCGAGCCTTTGCGACGGGGTTCCGCTATCTGAAACGGCAACAGCGGCCCGATGGCAGTTGGCTCCCGCTGTGGTTCGGCAACCAGGACCATCCCGAGGAATTCAACCCGGTTTACGGCACGGCGAAAGTCCTGTTGGCCTATCGTGATACGGAGCAAATCGCTACGGCGCCGGCTCGCTCGGGTTTACAGTGGTTGACGGCGGCGCAAAACGCCGACGGCGGCTGGGGCAGCGGTGTCGAAGAAACGGCGTTGGCGG
>JBGTJT010000617.1:0-16443 GCA_041744995.1 Pirellulales bacterium
GAACTTCTTCATCCCCTGCCGCCAGAACCGCTCCCGCTCGATACTTCGTGCACCCTTGGCCATCGCAACCTCCGTCAGACCCGAGGAAAGAAAACCTCCAGCCTAACCGAGGCGTCAAGGTGTGGTTTACCGGACGCTTACCCAGGAGGAACGAAAGCGCTCCCGAGAAGCCCGCATCGCCCGGCGGAAGAAGTAAGCACGGGGGTGCGGTTCACCGGACGCTTACCGTTCGCTCACAGGTGCGTCGGCGCAGGCGTTTGACTTGGCGATGGCCGCAGCGTCAGGCAGATCGCCAGCCACCCGGCATCATGCCCAGGTACTGGGCTTCACGCTGATGCGGACAATATGATGCTGGACGGTGCCGGTGCAAAAGCAAACGCCAAGGCAAAACGCAAATGCCGATGGCACTTTCTCAGAATCAACAATTGAATAATTGTTAGAGAAAACGCTGGAGCAAAGGTGGTAGGCAAGGGGCAGCATAGAGAAGACGGCGGGTTTTGTTTTTGCATTAGGTTGGCTCCTGCCGCTATCGGGAAAGGCTATGCTTTGATGCCAATCGATGATTCAATAGCGGCAACCCTGGCCTGATGGGAGGGATCATCTGGGCGGCAAGGATGTTCGCTGACCACGATGAGAGTTCCAAGGTCATTGATCTGCGTGACAGACATTGCCTGTTCGGCTGGTGGAGCAGGAAATTCTTCACGGCTTAGGTAGACCATCCAATCCACAAGTGGTGCAGTAGGGCTGAACGCTCGGTTGTTCGTCGCATCAAGAGAATACACACCGGCCCAATCCGGTTCCCATGCCTTGGCTGTTGCGGCGAGTACCTTTTGCATTCGCTCCGGCTGTTCAAGGCTACCCAAGTCTTCTGGCAAATCCAGGAGTACATTGTTTCCAAACTGTTGGGTTGAGGAATAGGCACCGCAAGTCACACTTAGACTTGCGGCCTTCAAGGATCGTTCGCCGTTCCAAATTCCAACATGGAAGCCCAGGTCAGCAATCACGTCGCCACCGACATCACGGCGATTCTGCCCTCTTTCAAGAAGATCGGTTAGGGCCTTCACGCATCCGACATCCAGCTTTGCCTGAGTTGCTTCCCGCTTCGATTTGGCCTTCTCATACCAGACGGATAGGGCAGAGTCAGTGGCAGCCAATTCGCTAAGGAACGAAGACAAGCGTTCGGCACACTCTTCTGCGGATTCCTTTCGTGCTGTCCAGTAAGCCCCAAGTGTTAAGACAATATCCATGAACCGACCCTACTACGGAGTGTGAACCACGTTGATGCCTTGAATCCCGTTACGTTGCAGAAGACTACGCATCGCATCAGCCGCTTCTTGCTCAGCGACGTGCCAACGAATAGGAGAGCCATTTGCTGCCCCAACTTGCCGACGTGCTTGATCTACAAGCTCATCGCCACCCCTATACCACGGTTGAAAGCGACCATTCCTCACGAAGGACGCATACCCTGGCCCCTTGGCGTCGAGAAGCACCCCTGCAACGTCGTCAAAGCCATCGAACTTGACGCCGTTCGCCACATAGCCAACATCCGGCAACCGCCCAGTAATCCTGCTCTGGTAGCGAGCCGCCCGGTCACTCATGCTCTCTACGACACGAGTGAATTGACCGGGACCAGTACGTGGGGCTTCTCCCCAGCCGAAAGCGCCGTAACCGGTACGAGTCGCCCCACTACAATTATGCACCAGCAGCCCCTGGCTGGCGACCTGGTAGACGTGTTCGCGATGGACTTCCAGGTTGTAAACGACTTCCGGGCCTGGACGCGGCAGCAGAGAAATCACTCGGCAAGATTCCCCCTCGCGGGCGAGCAACCGTTCGCCGACTTGCAGTTCTTCGGTCGGAATGAAGTCCTGGCGGTCCTCGGACCAGAAGGGGTGATGCGCCGTGACGCCGATTGGTTCTGATTCTCCTTCGATCACAACGTCGTACAGTGGTGCGCTGGAGGTGTGGCGGAATGTGCCGGTGACCACCCGGCCTTCACCGGCAGCGATCACCGGCGCAGGCTGGATGTTGATCACCTGCGCGTTGCCATAAGCGCCGAGTTCGCACAATTCGAGAAAGACAAAACCGCCTACGTAGGCATCCTGCTGCTGGACCCAATACGCCGGCCGCAGCAATTGGATATCAACCTGCTTGCCCGCGTCGTCATCGAGATGCAGCGACAGCCATCGCCACGATTCATCCGGTTCCGGCGCAAGTCGGGCTTGCTCTTCCAGCAACGGATTTCTGGCTGCTACGCGTTCACCGATGCGAATCTGCTCAATCGGCGTGCTCTGGATCTGGGAGGATTCAAAGTTCGCAACTGGCGTGACTTCAATGGCGGGTACAGGGCTGGCCGACGGTGGATTCAATCCGCGGTAGACGAAGAAACCGGTCAGTGCCAGACAGGCGGCGAGCCAGAGCCAGCGGAGGTGTTGGCGCACGAACGGATTCACTAGAAATTTCTTTCAGGATTGATGCAAAAAGCACTTGGGCCCGTATTTATAAACTACGTCGTCTCACCTCTCCTCGATACATCACATGTCGCCCGCTCAAGGCTGTGTACCGGACCAGATTGCCAATTCACCACCCGGCGTCGCAACGACACGCATCCCGTCCGTACTATTGCTGACCAATTCCCACGCTTCAAATTGATGATCGGGCTCCAGCGAAAGAGTCATGTTCTTCGAGAATGTCACTTCAAGGCTACCATTTTTGAATGCCTTCGCATCAACAACATCTGCATTAAATAACCGCAATGCAGGACCAATCTCTGAAAGTCGCTCTACCGAATAATTGGCGACGCCTTCGGAGTCCTTCAACTTGAACATAGTATTGACACGAAGAGAGAACCGACTGTCAACGTCACCAATCTCCATACCAAAGGCGTAATCTAGCCTTAGCTGGATGACCCGAAATGCATTGATGGGCAACGACCAGTATGACTCATGTTCTGTTAGTTTCTGTGGTGCTAATTCGGCCATGCCGGTAATTGCCCTTGGTAGTCAAGTGAGATGTGAGTAGCGGAATTGGGGCCAGGCTTGCCGAGTGTATCGAGCGGCTGTCCATGGCTGTTGTAATATCGCATGTATCCGTTTGGATATTGTGGTGTTGGGTCCATAATGCGAATCATATCGGCATTTCCAGATGCACCCGGGCGCTGGTAGACGATCCCCTTTCCGTTGTCTGCTGTCCTGCCCGCCCATCCTTCGGGAACTCGAACAACCTTTCCATTGGGCGTGGAAACGAATGTAGGACTCTTTGGTGCCTTCCCCCAGCCAAACGCGCCATAGCCGGTGCGAGTCGCCCCACTACAATTATGCACCAACAGCCCTTGCTCGGCGACCTGGTAGACATGCTCGCGATGCACTTCCAGGTTGTAAACAACTTCTGGACCGGGGCGCGGCAGCAGGGAGACGACGCGGCGGGACTCTCCCTCGCGGGCAACCAAGCCCGCGGCATTCAATTCCCCCGCTAGCACGGGTACCGGGAACCAAGGGAACGTTGATCTGGTTGGCTACGAGATTCAAACGTTCGACGGGGCCGACGATTTGGAGCGGCGTCTCCGAGAACTGGATCTTGAGGTCGCCGCGCCCGATCGTCGCTGGCAAGTATTCCTGGAATTCGGCTCGCTCTACAACACGAACGTAACTCTGGCGCCGATCAGCCGCCAACTCACCGGCAGCGAAGAAGCTAGCTTTCAAGGCTTCTTCAATCCCGACATTCAATGGATTGCCGTAAGCCACGGTCCCTGGCGGATGGGGCCGTTGGTGCGAGGCTATTTCACCCTCAACGAGGGAGATCACCGGTCGCTGGACCTGGCCAGCTTTCAACCAGGCGTGTTTGTCGAACGGGACTTGCCTTCGGACAACGAAAACGAATTTATTGGTCGATTGGAATACGTCTACTCACTCGATCTGTTCGGCGGCAGCACCTTCGGCGACCGCCACGGCCTGACCGCCTCGCTCAGTACGATTCTTCCCGAAGGGGACGTGATCTATTCATACTTCAACGCCAACTACACCGATTTCGCCAACGACGGGCCCACGCCGGCGATCGATTCGCTCGACGGGCTGGCGCTAGCCACGGGTGTCAGCCGGTTTTTCAACACCGGTTGGCAACGGGTGCCGACGTGGAGTCTGGGGGGCGACGTGGAATGGGCCAATACGCGGGGAGCGGATTACCGCTTCCTGGCCGTCGCCCTGTACGCCAATACCACCTTTCAACTGGCGCCGAAGCTGACCTTCATTCCCCGGATGGGAGTCGGGTATCGCGACTATGGAGATTTCACCGGACCGGTCGATCGGAACGAACTGAACTGGCGGGCCAGCAGCCGCTTGCAGTGGCAATGGACGGAAACACTCTCCATCTCGGCAGTGGTCGGCCACGACCGCTTCGCCTCCGACCATCAAGCTTTCGACAGCCAGCGAACCGAGGCCGGCATTGTTTTCAGCGTGGTCTACTAGAGGCGATGGCTGGTCTGGTTGGGGGAACCTCTGTGGCTGGTCCGCCTGGCCAGGCCCCGCTTGCCGTGTCGCCTTGGGTTCGCTTGAAGTATTATGGAGCGTGTCCCTAGACCAGTAGAGCGAGAAACAGCGAGAAACAGAGCCCGAGAGCAGCCGCCGGAAAATCGACGCCACGCCTGCCTGGAGCGTGGTCGCGAACACCGGACGGTGCCTCATCAAAGAAGTACACCGAAGAAGGTCAAGGAAATCCCATGGATTCGCCACAAGCCGCGCCGGTGCAACTCAATCTGGGCTGCGGACATGTCTGTCCGGAGGGTTGGATCAACGTCGATGGGTCGAACCGGGCCTGGCTGTCCTCCCGCTGGCCTGTTGTCGATCGGGTACTGGTCTCGCTGAAGCTGATCCCCCCGACGGAATTCTCTCGCGCCACAACCTACGCCGACCTGACCCGGCGGTTCCCCTGGTCGGACGCTTCGGTCGACGCGATTTACATGGGCGAAATCTTGGAGCACTTCACGCGCTAATCGGCCGTCGGCGTGTTGCGCGAATGTCATCGCGTGCTCGCCCCCGGCGGCGTCCTCCGGATTCGCGTTCCAGACAATGCGCGGTTTTGGAGAAACTACCTCGAAGAGTACCAGGCCATGGTCCAGCGGCCTCGCGAGCAATGGAATGACCAGCACGCATGGTCCAGCGGCCTCGCGAGCAATGGAATGACCAGCACGCGCGGTGGGTTGAAATGTTCTTTCGTGATATTTGCCGGACCAAGCCGAAGCCGTTCCGCTCGATGGGCCATTTTCACAAATGGATGTACGACGACGTCTCCCTGGACTGCGTGCTGGAGAGCCTTGGCTTTCGCGATGCGCAGCGACGAGAATTGCATGATAGCCGGATTCCGGCTATCGAGATTGTGGAAGTCCGTGACGACCTGATCGTGGAGGCCGTCCGGTAGTTGCGAACGGCCTCAATCGCTCGCCTGGGCTGGCAGCCCCATGGCTGGCTGAGGCAATCTTAGACTTTTGGGGCACGGCGCCGCAAATACATCCCTATGCCGCACAATCCGAGAGCCAGCATTGTGAGACAAGCAGGCTCCGGGACCAGGTTCGCTTCAAACACGGTGCCGGTGAGGTTTAACGTCAATGCGGCGCCATTGATCGCCCCTGGCAAATTCTCGTCCGAGACGGTCAGCGTAAAGACCGCGTTGAAGATTCCCGCCGTCGAGGTATCGAACATCGCCAAGAACGAATTGAAATTTCCCGCGGCAAGATTAGTGAAAGGACTCAAGTCAGTCGTCAGCACGGCAATGTCACCACTGCCGTTGACGGCGTCGAGATCCAAGGCGGCGGTGAAACTCGGCATCGATTCCAGATTGAAAATGTCGAAGGCAAGCAACTGGATGCCGGAATTCAACGCGAACGCCCCGAAATTCAACGACAGCGAGTCGACGTTGTTGTTGGCGTCGAATGACGCCTCGCTATGATCGAGTACCGTGGCGGTGTACATGACCTGATCGTTCGGGTCGGCGGAGCCGCGCCCTGCGCCTTCACTGGTGGTCGCCAGATTCTCGACGGTGACCGTGGCCAACTTGTTTCCGGCGGTCGCATCGTCCAGATCGACGGCAATCAACTGCGTCGCGAATGGGGTGAAACTGTTGTCGATGAAAGGATCAAGAAAATCTTGAAACAACACCACGGGCGTATCAAAGCTGAATTCCCCGAAGCTGCTGTTTGTTCCCGGAAGCACGTCGGCACCGTTATTGCCGTTCGCGAATTGTCCGCCGAAGGAAGTAAGCCCTGCGATCTTATGATCCTGCACATCGCTGGGATCGCTGATCAAGGCGCTGGCGATGTTTCCGTTGACGGCGTCTCCAGAGAACGTCACGCTGTAGGTGGTGGAATTCGTGCCCGACTTCTCCAGGGTCGCGAACTGCGTACTGCCTCCGCCAACAATAAACGTGCCGACGTTGCCGCCGCCGGTCAGCTCGAGGATCGTGTCGTTGGCCTCGATGAACGTCGGCCCGCCGGAATCGCCCGGCGCGCTGTTCACTTCGTTGGCACCGAATCCGGTGTGGGCAAAGCCAGCGCCAAACACTTGAAAAAAGGCGTCGTTGGCGCTATTTCCGTTGTCAAAATCGAACCCCAGCACGGCATAGTTGCCTGCAGTAAACGCGCCGTCATAGGAATTCAGCCCTGCCCGCTTGGTGCCGCTGCCGCCGGAGGCGCCATTGGTACCGTTGCCGCCTTGTCCATACCCGACGTTGATATTCGGCTCGCCCAAATTGACCGAGTCGAGGCCGCGGTAAATATCGTAGCGGGGAACCGCCGCGGAGACCGCCGTGTTGAATGTCACCACCGCCACATCCGCCCCGTTCAAGACACTGCCGTTCCAGTCGGGGTGAATCGTGAAAGCTGCCGACGAAACCGTTACGTTCGGGCCCGGCAAATGGAAAGTAATCGATACACTGTCGGCGTCGATCACGCCGCTTTCATCGGTCAAGCAGTGCGCGGCGGTTAAAAACGCCGTGCCGCCGGGCAAAAGGGTACCACTGCAGCGGAAAAGAAGATTGCCTTTGGTAATGAGCATGTCCCCCACGCCGTCGACGTTCAGCGGTGCTACGCCCGGCAGGTTGACGAGATTGCCGGGGGTCGTGACGTGGGCACTGTTTTGCGCATTGGTCGTCGAGACGATGCGCGGCTGGACGTCGAAGGTTGACCAATCGACGTGCATTACTTCAATAGCGCTGGCCGCCGTAGCCAAAAGCAGCGCGAAAACAGACGGCAGCGCAGCCCGTATCAGCAAGAAGTGAAGATAGGTTAGTTGGTGCATTAGCATTACTCGCACATTTACAGCGGCCAGTCGCGATAACAGCGTCCGCTACCCGGCCAATTTGTGATAGTAATCGACCCCGTGGCGGTTGGCAATCATTTTGCACTTCCGTCGCATTGGGTGTGGCACGTGGGGTAAAACATGGGCACCCGGGCCTGGCACGGGAGTCGGCGCTTAAGCGGCTTTGACCAGCATCCCACTTTCCACTCAGTTTTTTGCCCTATCGAACCCCACGAACATGCCATATGTGTTCCGCTATCTAGTACTGTGACCCGATTTGCGGCAAGCTTGTTTTGGCGAGATTCCGTCGGAATGCAGGGGGAACAGTATTCCGCACCGTGGATTCACTGAAGTCCGAAGATGGGTGCCAAGTATTTGCCACCCTTGCGGGGCTGTAATATCATGCCGGAGTCGGAATTTCTTCCAGTTCATGGGGAGGGCAACGATTATGCCAGACCTGAAAGACGGCGAGACGGTCGAGATCAAGGGATCGGCTCGTACGCCGTATGTGCTGAAGAACACCGGCGGGGTCTATTCCTGCACCTGTCCCGCCTGGCGGAACCAGTCGTTGGCGATCGAGCGCCGCACTTGCAAACATCTCCGCAAATATCGCGGCGAGCAGGCCGAGCAAGACCGGATCGGTGGTCCGTTGCCCCAGAAGTCGGCCAAGGCCGCCGACAAGCCTGCCGCCCCGCCCTTGCTGCTGGCCCATTCCTGGCAAAACGATGCGGAACTCTCCGGCTGGTGGATGAGTGAAAAGCTCGACGGGGTCCGGGCCTACTGGGACGGCCAACGGTTTCTCTCACGGCAAGGCAACCAGCTCCATGCTCCCGACTGGTTTGTCAGCGGCTTGCCCAGCGAGCCGCTCGATGGCGAACTGTGGATGGACCGCAAGGCGTTTCAACGGACCGTGAGCATTGTCCGCCGTCAGGACCAGAGCGACCACTGGAAGCAGATCACGTTTGTCACCTTCGACGCCCCGACCGTCAGGGGCGCCTTCGAGGCACGGCTGGAATTCCTGCAGGCGACCTTCGCCGAGCGGCGGCCGGAGTACGCCCGCGTACTCCAGCAGGATCGTTGCCGCGGCCTGGACCATTTGCGCGAGGAGTTGGCCCGCGTCGAGTCCTTAGGCGGCGAAGGGCTGATGCTCCGGGAACCTGGCTCCGTGTACGAAGCGGGACGCTCGACCACCTTACTGAAAGTGAAGTCGTTTCAAGATGCCGAGGCCCGGGTCGTGGACCACGTGGCGGGCAAGGGGCGCCACAAGGGGCGCATGGGCGCCTTGGCAGTGGAGCTGCCGGACGGAACCAACTTTTCAGTCGGCACCGGCTTTAGCGACGCCCAGCGCAACAGCCCGCCGCCGATCGGCAGCGTGATTACGTTCCGCTTTCAGGAACTGACCGACGGCGGCGTGCCGCGATTTCCGTCGTTCGTGCGGGTGCATCCGCAAGCCGGCAGCGAAATCCAAACAACAAAACCGACCAGCACGAAAACGTCGGCAGGCCGAAAGAAGTCCGCCGGCCAGACTGCCGACTCCGCCCGCCCCCGCTACTTCGAGTATGTCGGCGGCAATTCCGCCAAGTTCTGGGAGATATCCGTTGCCGGCGGCGACGTGACCGTTCGCTATGGACGGATTGGAACCAACGGCCAGACCAGCACCAAATCCTTCAACGATTCGGAGAAGGCCAATCAGCACGCCGAAAAGCTGATCGAAGCGAAGACCGACAAAGGATATCAAGAGACGGCGGCAACGTAAGGAACCGCACGGAAATAAGTTACCGAATTGGGGTTGCCGGACGGCTGAAATCCTCGGGGGAAACATTTGTTTACGATCCTAACAAAATCAGCTATCCTAATGCTTGCGCTGTTTGCTCATTGCTCGGCGTGGCCGGGCTGTCCATAAGCCATTTCTGACGATCCGCGTCACCTGGGAGGGCAAAGTAGTGCTTTGGAATCGGTTGCCCCTCGCTCTGTCCCTGTTGCTGTGTTTCACGCTACCGGCCTACGCGCAGGGAGACGTCTCATTTATCCACGATGTCCAACCGATCCTCGCCAACCATTGCTATGCCTGCCACGGGCCGGACAAGCATTCAAGAGAGGCGGAGTTACGGCTGGACGTGCGCGAATCGGGGCTCGCGCGTGACGCGATCGTGCCGGGCAAGCCGGACGACAGCGAACTGATCTCTCGCATCCTCAACGAGGACCAGTCCCATCAGATGCCGCCGCCTGAGTTGCATAAGCCGCTGAGCGATGCACAAAAGGAGACGCTCAGGCGTTGGGTGCAGCAGGGGGCGGAGTACGCCGGGCATTGGGCGTTTGATTCAATCGAGCGCCCCTCGCTGCCGAAGGTGAAGCGAGACGAATGGGTAAAGAATCCGATCGATCGCTTCATCTTGGCGCGGCTGGAGGCCGAAGGGCTGTCGCCCTCGCCCGAAGTCGGTGCTGAGACGTTGATCCGTCGAGCCACGCTTGATCTGACGGGTCTGCCGCCGACGCCCGAGCAGGTCGAGGCGTTTTTGAGGGACAAGGGTGAGGACCGCTACGAGCGGCTGGTGGATCGACTGATTGCGAGCCCCGGGTACGCTCAGCGGCGGGCGCAGGACTGGCTTGACCTGGCACGCTACGCCGACACGCGCGGGTTTGCGGACGACACGATGCGCGAAATCTGGCCGTACCGCGATTGGGTGATCCACGCGATTGATCAGAACATGTCGTTTGATCAGTTCACGATCGAGCAGTTGGCTGGGGACATGCTGCCCGACGCGACGGATGCGCAGCGGCTGGCCTCGGCGTTCCACCGCAATGCTCCGCAGGCCAAAGGGGTGACCTACCCAGTCGAAGAGTACCGCGTCAAGGGAGTTGTTGATCGGGTCAACGTGACCGGCAGAGTCTGGCTGGGCCTGACGATGGAATGTGCGCAGTGCCACGACCACAAGTTCGACCCGGTTTCGCAGCAGGACTACTTCGCGATGTTTGCGCTGTTCAACAATATCGAACATACCGGCAGCGGTCATGGCCAGGGCGGACCCAAGCTACGCCTGCCGAATCAGGCGCAGGCTGGCAAACTCTTGAACGTGCCGGTGATGAAAGAGATGCCGGTGCCGCGCGAGACGTTTATTCACGTCCGCGGCAACTTCCTGCAGAAAGGCGAGCAGGTTTCGCCGGCCGTGCCCGGGGTCTTCCAGTTGAGCGATGAAAACCAGCCGCGCGATCGGCTTACGTTTGCACGCTGGCTGGTGGATGGGAAGAACCCCCTGGTCGCGCGGGTCGTGGTCAACCGCTACTGGCAGCGTTACTTCGGCCACGGCCTGGTGCGGACGCCCGACGACTTCGGCGTGCAGGGCGACCTGCCGTCGCACCCCGAACTGCTCGACTGGCTCGCCAGCGAATTCATGGACAGCGACTGGAACATGAAGCACATCCACCGGCTGATTGCGACGTCCGCGACGTATCGCCAATCCGCTCGTATCCTGCCACATCACGTCAGCGCCGACCCGGACAACCGTTTGCTGAGTCGCATGCAGCGCGTACGGTTGCCCGCCGAGCAGATCCGCGATCAGGCGTTGGCGGTCAGCGACCTGCTCGTCGAGCGGGTCGGCGGCCCGAGCGTCTTCCCGACACATCCCCTGGACTACTGGAAGCAGCGCGCGCTGCCCGGCGAGTGGACGCCCAGCGAGGGCGAATCCCGATACCGCCGGACAATGTATACGTACTGGCGGCGGATGGCGCTGCACCCGTCGCTTGAGATTCTCAACGCGCCGGCCCGCGACAACTGCGTCGTTCAGCGTGTCACGTCCAACGTCCCGACGCAGGCGTTGGTGCTGCTTAATGGCCCGATGTTCGCCGAGGCGGCCCGTGCGTTGGCCAAGCGCGTGGTGAGAGAAGTGAAGGATGACGAGGCGAAGCGTCTGGACCGTGCCTTCCGGCTGGTGCTGGGCCGATCGCCGGACCGCGAGGAGCAGGCGAAGTTCCTTGCCTACATCGCACATGAAAAAGAGCAGAACGACGATGAGCAGGCGGTCTGGACCTTGGTCTGCAGCGTCCTGCTAAACCTAGACGAGGCGGTCACTCGGCCATGAACGATTTTTTTAACATCGCGCTCGCCCAACACGCGACCCGCCGATCGTTTCTGGTGAACTCGGCGCTGGGGATCGGCTCGGTCGCGCTGGCGTCCCTGCTCGCCTCGGAAACGCAGGCGAACGACAAGGCAAAAGGGGGCGCCCAAGGGGCGATTGCCAAACCGCCCATCGCGCCGCGCGCCAAACGCGTCATCTTCCTGTTCATGGCCGGCGGCCCATCGCATCTCGATCTTTTTGATCCAAAGCCGAAGCTGAACACGAGGGACGGGGAGCAACTCCCGGACGAGTTTCTCGAGTTTCAACCCGAGACCGCGGGGGCTCGGAAGGTCACCACGAAGCTCAAAGGCTCGATCTATACATTTAAGAAGCACGGTCAGTCGGGCACGGTTATCTCCACTCTCATGCCGCATCTGGCGACAGTCGCGGATGATCTGACGGTGATCCGCTCCATGAAGACGGATACCGCCGTGCATGATCCGGCCGTGAATGTGCTCAATTGCGGGACACAGCAGTTCGGCCATCCGACTCTCGGCGCGTGGCTTTCGTACGGGCTAGGCTCGGAAAACAAGGATCTGCCGTCGTACATCGTGCTCACCTCCGGCGCGGACGACGGCCAGCCACTTTTGCAGAGTTTTTGGGGCAACGGGTTTCTGGAATCCAAGCACCAGGGCGTGCCGTTTCTGAATAGCGCCGAGCCGGTGATGAACCTGCAAAACCCTGCCGGCGTGGCACGCGAGCAACGCCGACGGCAACTCGACATGCTCGACTGGATGAACCGCCGGCAGCACGACGCGCTCAACGACCCGGAGGTCCTCGGCCGGATCGCGTCGTACGAGATGGCCTACCGGATGCAAGCGAGCGTGCCGGAGCTGACCGATCTGACGACCGAGACGCAGGAGACGCTTGAACTCTACGGCGCCGACGCGAGTAAGCCATCGTTGGCGAACAACTGCCTGCTGGCCCGCCGGATGGTCGAGAGGGGCGTGCGTTTCGTTCAGCTCTACGACCGCGGCTGGGACTCGCACAAGAATATCGGAATGGAGCACAAGCGGCAGTGCGACGCGGCCGACCGCCCGGTGGCGGGGCTTCTCAAGGATCTCAAGCGCCGCGGCCTGTTGGATCACACGCTTGTGATCTGGGGCGGGGAGTTCGGCCGCACGTCCGTCGCGCAGGTGTTCGGCAATACCTACGGTCGCGACCACCACCCCCACGGCTTTACGATGTGGATGGCCGGTGGCGGCGCCAAGCCTGGCCTGACCTACGGCGGGACCGACGACTTCGGTTATCACGCCGTCGACAACCCCGTCCACGTCCGCGACCTGCACGCCACGATCCTGCACCTGCTGGGCATCGATCATCAACGCCTCTCCGTCAAGGTGCGGGGGTTGGACATGCGGTTGACCGGCGTCGATCCCGCAAAGGTTGTCCAGGATTTGCTTGCTTAACCAGGACGCTGCCAGAAGCTTAGGAGCCGTCCGCAAATAAATTGCCGCCCCTTCTCCCAGAGAGGCTGTGAATTGATTGTTGATTGAAGCCACGTCGATCGGGCATTCTTTCATGAAAGTTTCTTCAGACATGCTTTTCAGCTCACGCATCCTTCGAGCGGCAATACTTCTCGCAGTTTTGTCGCGTATCGGCGGCGCTGAGGCTGAAGAGACCAAGCCCTGGCGCGCGTGGATCGAGCCGGAGTTCCCGTTTTTCTCCACGGTTGTCGACGCCAGGGCCGGCGCCGACGACAACAACCCGACAAGCAACAACCTGACACCTCGGGCATTGGTGTTTCCATTGGGCGAGGGCTACTTCCTGGCGTACGACGTCGATCTGCTCCGAGTGGCCGTCGCGTGGAAAGCGGAAGACGTGCCGTTTCGCGGCGCCGGCATGGCGGTCAACAGCTATCCCTACGGCGGGGACAAGGTTGGCTCAGGTGCGAACGAAGCGCCCAAACCGAACGGCCACGTCCTTTTCAGAAACGGCCTCTACGCCGGGGTCGGCACCGGTGAACCGTCGTTTTCCGACCCGCGGCCGAAGCTACCTCCAGAGCAGCAAGTGGTCCGCGGCGGTACTGATCCGAAACAAGCCCGTTTTCGCGGCGTCCATTCTTCAGAGCAAGCAGTCATCGAGTATGAGATCGGCGGCACGATCGGTGTTGAGGAGCGGTTTGCCCTGGAGCGAGAGGGGCTGGTCCGCCACTTGAAAATCTCTCCTCATCGGCAACCGCTCTACATCGTGGTGGCCGCGCACGCCGATTCCAATGACATTTCGTGTCGAGGAGAAGCCGACCTCGAATCCCGCAACGGCCACCTCGTCTGCCGCGTCGCCCCCTCGGAAACGGAGCACTCGGTTTCGATCATCTTCCCCATTGACGGCCTGGCTCTACCGAAGCGAGCGGCGCGCCAGGGAAAACGCTGGCCGCAGAGCGTGCAGCTTCCCTTGCCCCAGGCGTCCGACAAGAACGTACTGAACCTGGAGGCGATCCCGCTCCCCTTGGAGAATCCCTGGCAGCGCGCGGTTCGCGCCGCCGCCGTGGAGTTCTTCGACGATGGGCGCGCGGCGGTGGTCACCTATGACGGCGATGTGTGGATCACCGACGGACTGCGGCCCGATGGGACGACCGTTACCTGGACTCGATTCACCTCCGGACTGCACGAACCGTTGAGCCTCGGCATTCGGCAGGGTGAACTCTTCGTCTTCGACCGCAACGGACTATGGTGTTTGCACGATCGCGACCAGAATGGCGAAGCGGACTATCACGAGTTGTTCTGTTCCCAGATCGATCAGACGGCCGAAACGCGCGAGTTCGCCTCGGCCATGAAAATCGCCAAGGACGGCCGTTTTATTGTCTGCAAACCGGGACAGCAGGGAACCTTCGGTTCGATCCTGCGAGTCTCGCCCGATGGCGAGGAAGTACGGCTCATGGCCCACGGATTCCGTCAGCCGCTGTTGGGCTACGATCCGGATACCGACCAGATTGCCGCCAGCGATCAGCAGGGGAACTGGGTGCCAACGACCCCTGTTCACTTTGTCGAGCAAGACGCCTTTTACGGCTTTCCCAATACACCCGAGGATCACCAGCGGAGCATCACACCGCCGCTGACCTGGATCCCCCATCAGGTATGCGCCTCGTCCACGTCGATTGTCTGGACCCGGAATGCGAAGTTGGGTCCGCTCAACGATCAAGCCGTCCTGCTTTCCTATCACCAACCCAAGCTCCTGCTGGTGCATACCGACATCGACGACGAAGCGCGCCAAGGTGGGGTGACGCCATTGGACCTGACCCTGACCGCGCCGCTTCTCAACGGTGCGATCAATCCCGCCGACGGGCTGCTGTACGTTGCAGGTTTCAAAATCTGGGGCACGAGTGCGCAGGCGCCAACCTTTTTAGGAAGGCTACGCGTCAACCCGCAGAAAAGCTGGACCATGCCCACTCGAGTTCGCGCCGCGAAGCGCGGCATTTTGTTGGAATTCGACGTGCCCTTGGTCGCCGAGTCGCTGTTACAGCCTGGCTCGCTGCGGGTTCGCCGCTGGAATTACAAACGGAGTGAACGCTACGGGTCGGGCCAATACAAGCTCGACGGAGAAACCGGGACGGAAACGCTCTCTATTTCATCCTTGAAACTTTCCGATGACCAGCGTGCGGTCTTCCTGGGGATTCCCGATATGCAGACCGTGATGCAAATCGAGGTCAGCTATCAACTCACCGCCCAAGACGGCACACCGATCAAGCATGATACGTACTTGACCGCCCATGCGCTTCGTTCGCTCGATTTAGGCGAGCACGGATTCAGTGACAACAAAGTTGACTTAAGCCGCAAGAACATCGCGTCGACCGAGGAGCCGGTGCTCGAACCAACGATCCTGCGGGGCGCGGCCTACTACAAGCAACTCGGCTGCAACGGCTGCCATTCCGTGGACGGCGGCATCGAAGGCAAGAACGGCCCGAGTTGGCTTAGGCTGTACGGGTCTCGCAGAAAGCTGTTGGAGAGTGGCAAAGTGATTACCGCCGACGAAGCCTATCTGCGGGAATCGATTCTCGATCCAGCCGCCAAGGTTGCCGAGGGGGCCGTCCACGGCGAAGCGGGCATGCCGAGTTACGCGGGGGTTCTCAACGACGAACAAATCGACTCGCTGGTGCTGTTCATCAAGGCGCTGGCCGATGAGGATTCCCAAGCGGGTCAATGGGTCAATCTGGCGGATGCCGCCTCGACACCCAGCGAACACCCCTGGAAAGTCGACGACTTCCGCGAAGAGTTGGCCCGCCCGCTCCGTGGACGCTCGGCTACCAACGGAAAGTTGACGTTTCTCGGCGCCGCCTGCTTCTCGTGTCATCAATTGGGTCACAGCCAGGGAGGCCGAATTGGGCCTGACCTGACCAAACTGGATGCGAAGATGCGGGGAGCTGAACTGCTCCGCCACATTCTGGAGCCTTCGCTGCGGGTGGAGGATCAGTATCAGTCTCGCACCATCACCACGGTGCGGGGCCAGGTTCACACCGGCTTTGTCGTTGCGGAAACCGACCGCGAGATTCATCTCACCGCGGACCCGCTGGCCGAGGCGGCCCGAGTTGTGATCGTCAAGAGCGAGATCGACGAGCAGCACCTTTCGCCCGTCTCCTCGATGCCGCCGGACTTGCTGAACCGTTTCACCAAGCAGCAAGTGCTCGATTTGTTGGCGTATATCGAGGCTAGGGGAGATTCCGATCATCCCGCCTTCCGTCCCGCCGGTGACGAGTGAGTCCCGGATAGACGCTCAGAAATCTCGAAGTCAGTAGTTCCAATTTTCGACGAAGGGGTTAGCTGATTGACGGCGCAATGTTAGCTGTCAGCGATCAGCGATCAGCAGGGAAAAGCGAGGTTCTTGGTTGCTGACGGCTGATCGCTGACAGCTTGCGTCGCCACCATTGAAGTTGTCAAGTTGTTCGCAGCATAAAAATTGGAACTACTGAAAGTTGCATTCGCTCATGGAAACAGAACCCTACGATGTGATTGTCGTCGGCGCCGGCGGCAGTGGGCTGGCGGCGGCGTGCTCCGCAGCGGAGCATGGGGCCCGCGTGCTGGTCTTGGAAAAGCAGCCGCAGCCGGGGG
>JBGTJT010000618.1:0-2593 GCA_041744995.1 Pirellulales bacterium
GACCCCAACGACTACGAAGTGGGCAAGCGGCAGAGCCTGCCGATGATCAACATTCTCAATCCCGACGGCACGATGAATGCCGCGGCCGGCAAGTACGAGGGGCTGTCGATCAAGGACGCCCGCAAGCAGGTGGTGGCCGATCTCGATGCGCTCGGCCTGCTGGGCGAGATCGAGGCACGCCAGATCGAGATGGCCCATTCCGATCGCTCCAAGACCGCCATCGAGCCGTATCTGGCCAACCAGTGGTTTGTAAGGATGGACACGCTGGCCCAGATGGCGATGGACGCCGTGAGCGACGGCCGCGTGAAGATTGTCCCCCCGCGCTACGCCAAGGGGTATCTCGACTGGCTCGGCGAGAAGCGGGACTGGCCCGTCAGCCGCCAGTTGTGGTGGGGGCATCGCATTCCGATCTGGTCGCGCGTGGAGACCGACGAGCAGGAACTCGAAGACATCGAGGCGTATCTCGACGCCGATCCGGCGCTGGAACAGGGGCAAATGTCCTACTTCGTCGAACGTCCGCGCGAGGATGAGTCGCTGACGCCGGAGGAGAAAGCTGACCTGCCGCACGCGGTGATCCAGGTCTGCATCCAGGACGAAGATCCCGAAACCGAGAGCCGCATCGAGGAACTCGGTTTCACGCAGGATCCCGACGTGCTCGACACCTGGTTCAGCTCGGCCCTGTGGCCGCATTCCACGCTGGGCTGGCCCGAGAAGACCGAGGCGCTCGACTACTTCTATCCGACCGATCTGCTCAGCACTAGCCGCGACATCATCACGCTGTGGGTGGCCCGCATGGTGCTGGCCGGGCTGCATAACATGGGCGAGGTGCCGTTTCGCGAGGTCTATATCCATCCGAAGATTCTCGACGGCTACGGCGAGACGATGTCCAAGAGCAAGGGCAACGGCATCGACCCGCTCGACGTGCAGGAGAAGGTGGGCGCCGACTCGCTCCGCTTTGGCCTGGCGTATCTCACGACCGAAACGCAAGACGTGCGGATGCCGGCGGAGTTCGAGTGTCCGCATTGCAATCATGTGATGGAACAGACTAAGAAGAACCGCATGCTGCCGAAGCTGGCGTGCAAGGCATGCGGCAAGGAGTTCTCAACGCAGTGGGCGCAGACCGAGGCAGACAAGGCACTGCCTCGCGGCGCGGTGGTCAGCGAGCGGTTCGAGCTGGGCCGCAACTTTTGTAACAAGCTGTGGAACGCGGCGAGGTTCGTGCTGATCAATCTTGACGGATACACGCCCGGTCCGGTGGCCGATGCTGATCTCCAATTAGAAGATCGCTGGATTCTCAGCCGTCTGGCCACGGTCACCCAAGGCGTGGACGAGGCGCTCGACAGCTATCGCTTTGCCGAGGCGGCGCGGTTGCTGTACGACTTTGCTTGGGACGAGTTCTGCAGCTTTTACGTGGAGATGATGAAAGAGCGGCTGGCCGACGCACAGGGCCGCGCCGCTGCGCAGCGGGTGCTGGCCTCCACGCTCGACCAACTGCTGCGGCTGCTGCATCCGCTGGTGCCGTTCATCACCGAAGACCTCTGGCAACGGCTGGCCGAGATCGCGCCGGAGCGTGGGCTGGCTGAGCCGACAGCAGCGGCCGAGGCGATCATCATCGCCCCCTGGCCGACGGCCGATACGGCGAGGATCGACGCGACCATCGAGCAGCGGTTCGCCAAATTCCAGGCCACGCTCGGCGGCATCCGCGAAATCCGCAGTCGGCAGAATATCGCACCCAAACAAGAGATCGAATTCTCTGTTCGCTGCGACGAAGAGATCAAGGCGCTGCTCGCGCCGCTGGAAGCCTACTTTGAGTCGATGGCCAACGCCAAGACGACCGGCTGGGGGCCGGACACAAAGGCCCCGGAACTTTCAGCCAACGTCTCACTGCCGGGCATCGAAGTTTTTGTGGACCTGGCCGACCTGATCGACGTACCGTCGGAGATCGCCCGCAACGAAAAGGAACTGGAAAAGCTGCAGGGCTTTATCGCCGGCAAAGAAAAGCAACTCTCCAACAAGAACTTCACCGACAAGGCGCCGGCCAATGTGGTGGCCGAACACCGGCAATCGCTGGAGGATGCGAAGCAGCAGGCGGCGAGCATCGAGGCGACGTTGGTGAACTTGCGGGCGCGGAGATCTTCGTAACAGTAGGCCGGACCAAGCGGCGCGAGGGGTTTGCCATTTGCACCGCTCAAACGCCGCGCCGTTCCGGCAGAAGCGCAAACCGTACACGTCGAATTGCCGGAGCGGCGCGGCGGTCGCGTTGGTTGGATATGGTTCGCTGTCTTCGCCGCTTGTTCCGGCCTACTACTATTGACACATAATGTACACCCGTATATTATCCATAGAAAGGATATCAATCCCGAACAAGCTGACGGCTGATAGCTAAAAGCTGACAGCTCACCCCCATGTACGCCGAACTCCATTGCAAGACGAACTTCAGCTTCCAGGAGGGAGCCTCCCATCCCGAGGAGCTGGTGCTGCGGGCGGCCGAGTTGCAGTATGCCGCGCTGGCCATTACCGACACCAACAGCCTGGCTGGCATCGTGCGGGCGTATGGGACGGCCAAGGATGTGGATCTGAAGCTGCTCTTCGG
>JBGTJT010000619.1:0-2047 GCA_041744995.1 Pirellulales bacterium
GGCGATCATGACCAAAGTGCCCTCCAAGAACTACGACCGCATTGTTGCGGCGCTCGTTAGATTGGGGTTTTCGGTCGTGCGCCAGCGTGGGAGTCATATTCGGCTGGAACGAGTCTTGCCGGATCGGACCATTCGGATTACCGTCCCCGCTCATAAGCCGGTTAAAAGTTCGACGCTCAGTCACATCCTCAAACAGGCCGAAGTTTCGCTCGAAGCTTTCCTGAAAGCACTGTAGAATAGGTGTAGTGGTTGAACTGTCGCCAATGATCCATTGAACTTTCCGCGATCGACAGATCGCGGCCCCATTGAAGCCGTGCCGGTGGATTGGGGCCATTATTGGAGTGGCTCCGTATGCAATTGAAAGTCGTGTTCGAACCGTCTGACGAAGGTGGGTATACGGTGTATGTTCCGTCGCTGCCCGGTTGTATCTCTGAAGGCGAAACGCTCGACGAGGCGAGAGAAAACATCCGCGAAGCGATCGAACTCTATCTGGAACCGGCCGACGACGTGGCCGTGCCCGAGGGCGGCACGGTCGAAGAGTTGGCTCTCTGACACTAATCCCACCCTGTTGACGCTCCAGCGATACGCCTCGGCCGTTGGCCTGCGCGTCGTCGCCGGGTTGGAAGCCGATGCCGCTTGACAGCTGCTTATCTCCGCAGCGGGCACTGGCAGCGTCCGCCACGAGTTGGAAGCCGACGCCGTTCGACGGCCGGTTAGTTCGTTGGGCTGCTCCGGCGATCGCGGTTCGACTTTCGCCGGCCCGGTTTCTTGCGGTTGAAGTTGGCGATCGGAGACCGCCGGGTGACTTCGTCGTGGTTGATAACATCCGCATCTCCGCATGAAAGGCCACAAGAACCGCCAACATACAGATCCCTCTCATGGAATGCCAGCATTTACCCGGAATTACTCCCTAGATACGCCGCACCTGGACGGTTGTTGCGGGTTGGGCAAGAAATTCCTGGAAAAAATGTTCAGCGGGTACCCGCCGATGACCTTGCCAACCGACTGATTGAACTCGCGCGATCGGCCACGCATCGCAGTGAGTACCGGAGATGGCCAATCGTCGTGTGAATCCTCGCTATGCGTTTCTAACAGCTAAAAAAAACCGCCAGGCCGCCCTGTCGCCGGGGCGGTCTGGCGAAATGCGAGTGAAGGGCGTGTTCCAAATCAGCGGCGAAGCCGGCGGCGAGACCTTCCCACGTTGTAGCCTTTGCGGCTGCCCGTGCGCTTGCCGCAACGATAGAGCCACCAACCCGCTGCGGCAGCGATGACTAATGCGGCTAAAATTTCCATGGGCTGTATCCTTGATTCAAAGTGTCATGTCCAATTGTGTTGGGGTCGGCTTACCGGCAGCGGCAGCGGCCGGTCCGGCACGTGCAGTTGCTTTGCCGGGATCTTCCAGATGGCCGGCCCCCGGACCCTCCGCCGCCTGACGAGCAGGCCCAAACGACGAGCAGGACAATGCCAATAGCGATCATTATCTCCATCTGTCTTTGCCTCTCTTTCGGTTAATTCAGTTCGCTGACCGACCACTCGCCGGCCAGCAGGTTCAGCAGCACGTCGGGATCGGTCTTCAGACCACGCAGCCAGCGGGTGAATTGATGGAGCATTAGCCCGGCGGCGTTGTTGGCGGCGTAGACGGTGCTGCGCGAGGTACACGCGCCGCGATGGGCTTCCGCCTGGCTGAAGAGCGTGCTCTGGTAGTGATCGCGACTGAGCACATCGGTTGCGGCCGGAGGACCTCATCCTCAGCAATCGGATCCCTGTTAATCCACCGCCCGATGTCATTGGCCAGCGAGCGATATCCATAGTAATACAGCCCGACTTCGGAGTCGAAGTACTTGGTACTAAACCGCATGGGATTCACGGAGGCGAAGTCGCCATCCACGCTGAGCGTCTCGCCATAGGGCGTATATTCATACGCGGCAGCCACCGACTGGTCAGAGGCGTTGACCAGCGTCATGACGTTGCCGTTGTGATCGCAGGCCACCCAGTAGGTCGCTGGCGACATGCCCGTGTGATCGACCACGGCCAGCAGGCCGCCAAT
>JBGTJT010000620.1:0-4268 GCA_041744995.1 Pirellulales bacterium
GAGGGGTGGGGTGGGGAGTGGGGGAAAGTTGCGGGCCAATTGCTAGCTGATTGCGTCGGGGCAGTTCCATTGCGCGGCATTGTGGCTTCTAGCTCGAATGGGCTACATTCATTGATCGTTCCAAACAATCCGAGCATTAAATTGAGAGCCAGGCAAGCCATGTTGACTTCTGCTCCGTTCAGTCACGTCATCGGCTCGATCGTGATTGCCACCTCCTGTCTTGCAGTGCCACTCTTCGCCTTTGACGACTTATCACCCGAGGAAAGCAACTATCCCCGCGTACAGGTCGAAGGAAATCAGCCCTTTACGCCAGTAGCCGTCCCGCCGAGTTCGCTACCGACAACCGATGACAGACCGGCTCCTCGGTTGCCCTATATCGGGCGCGAACTTTCGGACGAAGAACGCCAACAATTCGCGGTTGAGGAAGAAGCGTGGCTCAGAAAGCTAAAGCAGGAAGAAGCCCTAAAGCATCTGGAGAATTTTCGGAACACACGCGATGCACACGCCTACTACCATTACCGCCAAATCGTTGTCCCGACCAAGGACGATATTCCGGAACTGGTCGAGCTTATGGGCGACCCCTCGATTGAACTCAGTAGTGTGGCCGTCGGTTTGCTCGGCAAATTAGGGCCGGATGCCGCACCTGTTGTGCCGACGATTATCGAGCGCTGCCGTCGCGAAGGTTTTCCCAAAGACGCCAATCGGTTCGTGAACTCGGCGGTTCGAGCGTTCGGAGAAATTGGCCCCCAGGCTTCTGCGGCCACGCCCTACATGATCGAGTTGTACGAGGAATGCGTGCGGCGCTACCCTTACTTCGGCGAATATGAACTCAGTATCCTTCAGGCGTGGACGAAGATGGGCGACGGGGCCAAGGCAGCCATCCCCTTGCTGGAAGCTCAACTTGCCAATGTTAGACCGGCTCTCTTTCCCGGCGACGAGCTACCATTCCCGCGACCCGTAGGAGAGGGAACCATAGAGGCGAGCAGATATTTTCGGTCAATTTCTCTCTCCACGAACGTTTACATCGCATTAGGTACAATTCGTAATGAACCGCCATTGACGTTCGAGCAACTCTTGCGGGCAGACACGGAGATTTACTGTGGGCGGAACAGTTTTCGTGCGCTTCAATCACTTCGCGAGAGCATTCTTCCTGTCGAACGAAAAGTGGAAATACTCGCAAACGTTATCAAGAGCAAGCCGTCGCATCCGATTCACGTTTACGCACTGGACATGCTCTCTGAATTTGAATATGCGACACCCGCGTCACTGGAAGCAGCGATCGAGTCACACGCAGCTTCCAGTATGAGCGTTCAGAATCCTGCCATGAACGCGATTTTCGAAGCTGCGAAATGCCCGAATGCGGATTTGGCTCCGATCTGGACGGCCCAACTTGATTCACCATCCACGCCAATTTTCTCTCGCGCGGTCGGCTGGCTCAATCGCCATGGTGGCGACAACGTGATCCCCAAAGTGATCTCGGCACTGGAAGCCAATATTCTCGCGGACGATTACCAGAACTATAAAGTCATGGCGTGCATTGAATATCTGAGGGCCAAAGGCCCAAAGGCGGCAGAAGCGTATCCAGTTTTGAAAAGTATGCTGGACAAAAACTGTCCCGTATACCAACGCGATGTGTCGCGAGGTAGACCGATCGTCATCCGAGCATACGTGTTGTTGGTGATGTCGGAAACACACATGAAAGAGGAAATTCGACCAATCGTTGTCGATATGCTTGCCAACGGCCAGGGATATGAATTAGCGGCGGCTGCCAAAGTGGCTGCTGCATTTCCCTCCGAACGAGAGAGGTTCTTGCCCTTATTGCTTCGACCGCTTCAGAAGGACTTTAACAATCGGGTGCTAATCGACCTTCGTTATATTTCCGCACACTTTGGTTTCATGACGGTGGCGGATACTTCAATTCGCCTAGAAGCGATCCGCGCCATCGTCGCTATCGGCGGCGAGGAAGCGAAAATCGCGATCCCTTTATTGCGCGAACGAGCCCAAGACACGAGGGAGCATCATCCCAACCCGGAATACATTGACGCCGCGGCGGAGGCGGTGGAGATTCTTTCCAGGTGAAAACTACGCTTCGCGCCGTGTTCGGAACACGGGCCAATCCGCGGCATTGTTGCCCGTCTATGGAGTAGTTTGCACCCTGTCCAACACCCAGCCGCGAATCAAGATCGCAGGGTCGATGCCTTGCGACTTTGCCAAGTTTTCGATCGCCGCCACTTCCTTCAGCGGCAGGTGAATTCTCACTTCCGTTTCACGTTCGAAGACCGGTTCGCTAACTTCTTCCAATTCATCTTCAAAGTCCGTTAGGTCGTGCTCGTCCCAAAACTCGGCGAGTTCTCGAATCGAATCTGTTTGTGGAATCTTGCTCTTGCTCATCGCTTCTTCCATTGCCGGTATCGGCGTTTTTTAACAATTGTACCCCGACTTCCGCCAGAGAGCGAGTGTCGCTGCCGTAGCCGCCCGTGCGACCTTCGACCGTCAACTTCGTCGCCCGTTACCAGATGGCCGGAGGAACTCGCGCATGAAGGCGTCTTTGTCTTCCAGATTCATCATGATTGAGCGGCCGTCCTCGTCAGGGAAGCGATAGCCGTACACCCGCCATTGGCCGTACTCGCTCCGCAGGAACAGATGCGTGGCGATCGTCAACTCGCCGGCTTTTACCGTGACCGGCACCGCTGCGGCGTTTTCTTTGAAGTGCGGCTTTCCAAAGCTCAGTTCCGCGTTGTCCGGCACGCTGATCGTCATCGAGCCGACGCCGCCGGTCGCATAGTTGGCCCGGGCCTTGACCGTCAAGATCGCCCGCAACGCCGGCAGGTCGTCCTGCTGCAAGGTGGAGAAGAATAGCTTGGCCCGCTCGACTGCAAGTTCGGGATCGGCCGGCTTGTCCCGGTCGGCCGGATCGTCGGCCGGACCGGCCACCAGCGGATCCTGGTCGGGTTGAATCCGCCGCAAGGCCTCGACCGCCGCGTCGTTCACTACGAAATGGTCTTGCAGTTTTTGCAGCACCGGCACCGCGGCGGCGGCGGCGGGACCGATCTTGCCAAGCGCCTCGGCAATGTCTCTCTGGGCGTGCGGGTCGGCGGTTTCCAGTCGTGCGATCAATACCGGCACCGCTTCGTGAGCGGCGGGGCCGATGTTGCCCAGCGCCTTAATCGTCGCGCCGGTTCGCATGAAGTCGGTCGGCGACGGCTCACCGCTGAGGTTCTCAACGAACACCGGGACCGCGGCGGCGGCCTCGGGACCGATCTCTCCCAAGGCGGTGATGTACGTGGCGACATGGAACGAGTCGGCGGCCTGCATCGCCGCAATCAAGTCGGGCACAGCCGGCGATGCCGCCGCACCCAGCTTGCCTAGCGATTCGGCCGACTTGCGCTGCGTGTGGTCGTCCTTATCCTGCAAGCCCTGCTGCAAGGCCGGCACAACGGCAGGATTGTCCGCGGCCACCTCGCCCAACATGCCGGCCGCCATCATGCGAACCGTGGCGTTGGGATCCGCTTGCAGCAGGTGAACCAGCCCGGCAGTCAACTCCTGCTTGTCCCGAGCGTGAAGCTGCTGGCCTGCGGCCCTTTTTTGTTCCCGCCCGGGCGCCGCCATGGCCAGCAGCAGGGGGCGGATCGCTCCGCCGGGCTGTGAAGGATCGGAAGCGGTCAAAATAGCCAGCGCCTCCTGGGCCGCTTCGCGATCGCGCGAATCGCTATGGTTCAACTGCTGCTGCAATTTCTCCTTGGCGGCCAATCCCGCCGCACCGAGGCTGCCGAGCGTCCGCATGGCATGCCACCTGGCTCGATGGTGCTCCGAACCCGGCAGATCGAGCGCCGCGATCAGATCGGGAACCGCCACCGCCGCTCGCCCGCCGAGCAGCCCGAGCGCTTGAGCGGCGCAGCCGGTAACGGTGCCGTTCTCGTGCTGCAGCAGCTTGCCGATCTGTTGAATCTCCGCATCGCTGAGGCTCTTGATCCGCTCGCGCGCTTGCTGTTGCCGCGCGGCGGTCACTTCGGCCGGCTCCGGCTGATAGGTGACCGGATTGTTGCCATAAAAGGCATCGACCACCAGCCGATGGAACTCGGTCACCGGCTGATGCGACTGCGCTCCCCCCGTGGCCTCGTCGGCCGCGCGCCGCCGCGGAGGTTCGGCGGCTTGCTGCTGTGGCTGGGGAGCGTCGCTGCAGGCCAGCCCAGAGAACACCAATAGCAGCGCGACCAACACCGCGCAGCGGCGATCGAGATGTAAACAGCGTGACATGGGATTATCCT
>JBGTJT010000621.1:0-16711 GCA_041744995.1 Pirellulales bacterium
TTCGGCTCCTTATCCTTAAATACGAAGTCTTCCGATGTTGGACCGAACATATGATCCAACCGCTGCTTAACCGTGCTATCATAGACACTGCATCAAACAAAACGTGCCCCACAAAACCGCGTATTTGTGGGTAAGGACAAGGCAGGAATGCCTGACCAAAGAAGAGTTCGCTCTGCCTTCGCAAAGCGGTCAGCACACCGTCGCGGCATTCGTATCGCGCTCGCGAATAACGTCTTGCGTTCCGCGGTCAGGCAGGAATGCCTGACCTACTAGCGGCTGGTATGAAACCGCTCTAATGCACCCCGTTGGACGAGGCGCTCACCGTCGCGGCTGGCGCGGCGGGCTTCGATTCCATGATGCCCATCGTCGACTTCGAGATAATCGCCTCGACGATGTCGGACATGTCGCCCGCTTCGTCGCAGCAGGAACGGAAAGCGCCCAGGAACGAGTCGACCTGCTCGGCGTCGATCGTCAGCGGCGGTTGGATCCGCATCACCAGCGGGTTGCTGCGAGCGACTTGGGCGTAGACGCCGTGGACTTGCAACAGCGTCTGCAGCACATACAACGTGGAAACGCTCTGCACCGCCTTGTCGAGGTTCGGCACCACGTACTTCATCATGCCGGTGACGTCGGCGCCCTTATAGTTGGAGACGATTGGCGGCTTCAGTGGGGCGAATTCCACGCCGATCATCATCCCTTGGCCGCGGACTTCCTTGAGCGGATAGGGCGACTGCTCCGTGAATATCCGCCGCAGGCCGCCGAGCAGTTGCTCGCTGCGGGCGCGGCAGTTCTGCAAGACCTGTTCGTCGCGCATTACCCGCAAAGTCGCCAGCGCGGCGGTGCAGGCCAGACTGCCGCCGCCGAAGGTCGAAGTGTGCAGGGCGAAGCGATCAATCGAACCGTACGCCTTCAGCCACAGATCGCGACGGACCAGCATGGCGCCGATCGGCATCAGTCCGCCGCCGAGGCTCTTGGCCAACGTCATCACGTCTGGCTCCACGCCGAGGGCGTCGCAGGCGAACATCGTGCCGGTCCGTCCCATGCCGGTTTGCACTTCGTCCACAATCAGCAGGGTGTCGTACTTGCGGCACAGCCGTTGCGCCTCGGGCAGGTAATCCCGCGGCGGCACGATCATGCCCCCCTCGCCTTGGATTGGCTCGACGATGAAGCAGGCGTACTTGCGGGTTTGCAGTTCGCGCTCCAGCGCTTCCAGATCGGCGTAGGGGATGCCGGTGCAGTCGGGCAGCAGCGGACCGAATGGTTTTTGATAACTCGGGTTGCCGGTCACCGACAGCGCCCCGAGCGACTTGCCGTGATACGAGCCTTGGCAGTGCAGCAGGCCGCTACGGCCGCTCGCCAGGCGAGCCAGCTTGAGGGCCGCTTCGACCGATTCGGTGCCGCTATTGCAAAAGAACACCATCTCCAGGCTGGGCGGCGCCACGGCGATCAGTTCTTCGGCCAGCCGCGCCGCCAGCGGATTGACCGCGCTTTGCGCGAAGCCCGGCGCTTGCAGCCGCATTGCTTGCGTCAATTCCTCGACAATCCGCGGATGATTGTGCCCCAGGTTGACCGAACCGAAGCCCGCCACCAGGTCGAGATATCGGTTCTCATCGTGATCCCACAGGTGGCACCCCTCGGCGCGGATAAACGTCTTGACGAATCCGCTCTTGCCGCCGATCGCCAGCAGGACAGGATTGATGTAGCGCTCGTGCAGCTTTGCTGCGCGGTCGCCAATATCCTCCGATGTGGGAATCCGCGTAGGAGACGCCGGCGGCGACGGAGCCGGACTGCCATTAAGCGCCGCCCGGCCGTTACCCAGCCGTTGGGCGTCCGATTCGTGAGTACCGTGGGCCGCTGGAACCAACAGCTTGCGGCGGCTGACCGCTTTGTGGTACTGCGCCAATTGGCTCGGTTCCAACGCCAGGCCGAAGGAGTAGAGTCGATCGAACCGGAAGCCGTGCCGATCGGCGATCGCGCCGATCTGCATCACCTTTTCGGTACTCAGATCGCGCCCCAATGAGAAACATTCGCCGCGGTTCTCCAGCGCCAGGTTCATCGTCTCGCCCAGGCAGCTTGGCACCATGCCGTGGTGGAAGCCCAGGAACATCGAGTCGCGCGGGAAACCGTCGGGAACCAGCGACAGGCCGCCCGAGATGATCAACACGTCGTCGCGAATCGCCCCGCTCCCTTGCACGTCGGCCGGTACGCCGACGTCGATCACCACCGCGCCCGGTTGGAGCAGCGCCTGGTCGATGCAACTGCCGGTCGAGGTGGCCGATAGCACGATCTTCGCCCGCCGCAGTGCGGAGGGGATGTCGAACAGCAGTTCGGCGTCGAGTTCCTCCGACAGCTTGCGGGCCTTTGGCGAATCGCGCCGCGCCACCAACAACAGTTCGCCCACGATCGGCGCCAACAGCTTGGCCGCCGCCGCGGCGATGCTGCCGGGAATGCCAACCACGGCGACCGTCTCCTTGGAGGGATCGACGTTCGCTTCCAAGCAGGCGTAGTATAAGTTCTGCAATGCGGCGTGGATGGTGAGGCTGTTGCCCGTTGTTACGGGCACCGGACTCCGCTCGGCCACGAACGTGCCTTGGCCGCCGACCACGCCGGTCATCGATCCCAGGCCGACCACACCCGCGCCCCATTCGGCCGCCATCTGAATGGCTTGTTCGATGTAGTCGATCGCCCGGGCGGGATCGTCCAGGATCTCGACGGCGCCCATCGGGATCTCGTACAAGCGGCCCTCGGTCACTGCGCCGGTGTCGCTGCGGAGATTGGCGAACACATCGATCACCCGCGCCTGCGGCTTGACGCCGGCGGTCTGCGCGTGCCGCCGCTCGGCCATCGTTTGATGCAGGAACGTGCAGAACTCCAGGATGTCTCCACCCCAATGCCCTACCAAGGTGTTGTCCTCGTTCATCTGAACGAGGGCCTTGGCTTCATCCGACAAGGGGTGTACAAGGAAAGCAAATTTCATCTTGGTGACTGACTCAATGGTGCAGCGGGAGGCGTGCGCGTTTGGGGACGCACGGGTCCGGCCAAATGCCATCCTGGCGAGAACCACTGCCTAGGCAGTGACATAAGAGTAGTTTAGTATAAATACGGAAACTTTGAGCAGCAAGTAGCATGGGTGCTTTAGGGCGCTGTCTGCCGCAGCCTCGGCCGGGGCCGACCGTTACAACTGGAATATGCCTAACTGCCCAAATCTTCGCTGAAATTGCTAAACCTTGTCGGGCGGTCCCCAGCTACCCATAGGTTACTCGATCGCTTCGAAACTTACTTCAAAAAATCGACACGTGCGTCAGCAAGTCGTTGTATCTCGAAGCGTAGACCAGCTCAACCGAGCCGATTGGCAGCAGGTTTGCGCCGATCCGTCCGATCTGTTGATGGCGCCCGCTTTTCTGACGGCGGTGGAAGAGTCGATGGCCTGCGACGCGGCCGCCGCGCCGCGGGGGGGCCGGCGAGGTCGCCTTTTGGTATCTGCTCGCCTATCAGGACGACCAGCCGGTCGGCGCCGCCTGCGTGGCGGAGCATCCCTTGGATGTGATTGGGTTCGCGCATCCGCTGTTTCAAAAAATTGTCTCGGTCATTCGAGTTTTTTTTCCGCGTTACTTGAAGTTTCGCGTCACCTTCTGCGGCCTGCCGGTATCGACCGGCGGCAGCAACGTCCGCGTTGGTCCGGAGGTGGATGCCGCGGCGGTGCTCGCGCAATTGACCCAAGCGACCGAGGCGATCTCGCGCGAGCGTAAGACGTGGGTGATCGTATTCAAGGAGTTCGACACCGACGAAGACCGGCGACTGGGAAGCCTGTTGTCGAACGACTACGTCCGTGCGGAAAGCCTGCCGATGAACCGCATCGTGCCCGGTTACGACAGTTTCGCGGCGATGCTCTCGGCGATGCGATCGCACTATCGCTACAAGATCAGCAAGAGCCGCAAGAAGTTTGCCACCAGCGGCCTGACGCTGCGGCGGATCCGCGGACCGGCGGCAATCGCCGAGGCGTACACTCCGGCGCTGCATGCCATGTATGAACAGGTCACCCGCAAGGCGGAGCATCGTCTGGAAATACTGCCGCGGACATTCTTTCTGCGTCTGTCGGAGCAGTTCCCCGAGGCTTTGCTGCTGACCACGATCGAGCGAGGCGACGAGACGCTGGCCTTCGCCTGGAGCATGCGGCACGGCGCGGTGTATCGCAACTTGTTCGTGGGAATTGATTACGAGGCTAACGAGCAGACCGACGCCTACTTCAATCTGATGATCGAAGACATAGCCCACGCCATGGACGAGCCGGTCGAGAAGATTCTGGTGGGGCAATCGGCCGACGACTTCAAGTCGCGACTCGGCTGCGAGTCCGATCCGCGGTTCTTGTATATCAAGGTCGTCCCCGCCTGGTTGCGGTGGTGCTTTAAGCGGGCGACCCCCTGGGTGCTCGTGCCGCCGCCGCCGCCGCCCGACCGCGACGTCTTCAAATCGCCCGGCTCTCCGCGAACAGCCGCCGCCAACCACGCCGCTCAGTAGCTTTGCGGCGAGACGCCGCATGCATGTTGGTTATTTGCGGCGAGACGCCGCAAACACGTTGTTTGCAAGCACTTTGCGTAGCGGCCTGCGGGCATTACCCGGCCGATTCCACGTGCTATACTTAGGGACGGAACACTAGACCACCCCAGCCAACCGTCTGCTTTCCATTTGCTTCATCCCAGGTGCGGGTCGGTATGTCCCTACTTCAACAGTCGTTCTATCGCCGCTATGGGTTGTGGATCATCGCGATATCCTTTCTGGCGCTGCCGGTTTGGGTGTACGGCCTGATCGAGGCGAACAAGAAGGCCAACAACAACGTGCGGCAATGGCTGCCGCAGCAGATGGACGCCACGGTGACCTACGACCGCTTTCGCGAGCACTTCGGCTCCGACGAGTTCGCCGTGGTGACCTGGAAAGGAATGCGGCTGGGCGATCCCCAGGCCCGCCAGCTCGCCGAGATCCTGGTTCCCGCCGACGAGCAAGATCGCGAACCGTACTTCGCGCGGGTCATCACGCCCGAGCAATTGCTCGCCCAACTCACCGGTGGACCGTTCAATCTTAGCGAAGCCGCCGCCCGGCAGCGCTTGCAAGGCATCGTACTGGGCGATCCGTCTAGCGATGCCGCGCAGGCAAACGGCGACGCCGCCCCCTATACATTGATGCTGGTTATTCTCACCCCCGAGGGAGACGCCAATCGGCTGGCCGCGGTGCGGCGGCTGCGCGAGATTGTGATCGACGACGTCGGCATACCGCCGGAAGAACTGCACATGGCGGGCGATCCGGTCACCAACGCCGCGATCGACGTCGAGAGCGAGCGGGCGATCGGCGCGCTGCTCGCCTGGTCGATGATCGTGGCGTTTCTTGTCGCCTGGTGGAGCGTGCGCAGCTTCCGCCTGATCGTGGCCGTGTTCCTGGTCGCCGGCTACAGCTTCATTCTTTCGCAAGGACTGGTTTACTTTCTCGGCGGGCAAATGAATCTGGTGCTGGTCGTGATGCCGGTGCTGGTGTTCGTGCTGACGTTGTCGGCGGGCATCCACGTCACCAACTACTATCGCGACGCCGCCGAGGAAGTGGGCCGCGCGGCGGCCCCCGCGGTGGCCATCGCCCACGGCTGGATTCCCTGCCTGCTGGCGGCCACGACCACCGCCGTCGGCGTCGGCTCGCTGTATGTGAGCCGCATTATTCCCGTCAAGGAGTTTGGTTACTATTCGGCCGTGGGAATTATGGCCAGCCTGGCGCTGATTTTTCTGCTGTTGCCGTCGCTGTTGACCTGCCTCGACCGCTGGACGCGGCGCGGCCAAGACCTCGACGCCCCGGTGCCCAAACCGGACCATATGAAGTTCTTCGCGCGGCAGCTCTCCCGCTTCGGCGATTTTACCATCCGTCACGCCAACGTCATGGCCATCGTCTGCCTGCTGGTCTTGATTGGCTTTTCCTGCGGTGTGCCGTACATCAAAACCTCGGTCAAGCCCCGCCGCTTTTTTCCGCCGAATCATCAATTGGTGCAAGACTTCGATTGGCTGGCCGAACGATTCGGACCGCAGATTCCGGTGGAAGTGGTTGTGGGGTTCGACCGCTCGCAAGCTGACGAGCAGCAGGACGGCGGCGTTTTTCAAGATACGCTCAAGCGAATGCAACTGGTGCGGGCCATTGAATTGCGGATCCGACAACACCCGGAGATTGGCGGCACCATGTCGGCCGCCACGTTCACGCCGTCTCTCCGCGATCCGACCGGCTTCCAGGCGGCGGCGCGGCGGTATGCCTTCAACGAGCGGCTCTCCAGTCCCGAGGCGCGGCAACTGCTCAAGGACGCGCACTATCTGAGCGAGACGGAAGATCAAGAGCTGTGGCGGATCACCGCCCGGGTACGAGGCTTCGACGACGAGGAACAGGACTACGCCGAATTCCTCGCCGATCTGGAGCAGGACGTCAAGCAGTATCTAGCGCAGGTGGCCGCGGAGGAACCGCGGCTGATCGAGGGAATCCGCATCGAATATACCGGCATGGTCCCGTTGTTCTTCGCAGCGCAGAACGAACTGCTCAACAGCCTCAATACCAGCTTCATGGCGGCGTTCGGCATCATCGCCGTGCTGGTGATTATCTTGCTGCGGAGCTTCGCGGCCGGCCTGCTTTCGATGTTGCCCAACGTCTTTCCGGCGGCGGTGATCTTCGGCGGGATGGGCTGGACCGGCACGATCGTCGACATCGGTTCGATGATGACCGCCAGCGTGGCGATGGGCATCGCGGTGGACGACACGCTCCATTTCCTTACCTGGTTTCGCCGCGGCGTGACGCTCGGTTTGTCGCGAAACGAGGCGATCCAATTCGCCTACGACCGCTGCGGCATCGCCATGATGCAAACCACGGCCATCGCCGGCCTGGGGCTGGCGGTCTACGCGCTCAGTTCCTTTCAGCCCGTCTCCCAGTTCGGGCTGCTGATGTTCATCCTGCTGATCGGCGCCTTGATTGGCGACCTGGTCTTCCTGCCGGCCCTGCTGGCGACCCGCTTGGGCAAGGTCTTCGCGAGCAAAACGGCCCACATTCCCGCCGGTCTGCAAGAACAAGTCGCGGCGGCGACGGCGGCGACCGAACCAAAGTAACCAGCCGACCCGCGCAAGCGAACCCCGCCCTGCCGACCCGAGTCTTCACTTCGCGGCAGCGAGCGGAGTCGGGACCGCGAACCGGGTCTGGAACAGAGTCGACGGGTATGCGATAATCGGCAGTTCGACTGGCGCACCAAATTCCCGCCGGCCGATAGAGAAGAATCGCAAGCTTTGGCGGTGTAGCTCAGTTGGTTAGAGCAGCGGAATCATAATCCGCGTGTCGGGGGTTCGAATCCCTCCACCGCTACTTCTCACCGAGGCAGACGCTGCCAGCGTCCGACGGCTGCTGTGTGCGTCGGCGCCAACCGTTCCAGCGTCGCGACTGTGCCCCGCCTCCTGCGGACGCTGGCAGCGTCCGCCACGATTGGCCGGCGTTCGGCAGGCAATCATTCGCTCGTCGGTGGTTCGAGTCTTTCCTCCAATGCTTTCGCTTTGCCGCTTTATTCCGCCTGCGGTATCGCCCGGGCGGTAGGGCGGTCTGCCGACGTGGGACGTCGGAGGTGGCTTTCCGGCACCGTAAGTAGGGCGACCGTCTTGCCAGTCATGTCGAAGAATTCGACACTGTATCCGGCCTCGTTCCCTGCGACGTTGTGGCGCTCGACGACGGTACCGACATCACCGGCGCGGAGACCATGATCGGCTCGATCCGTCGTCAGAATCACGTCTTCAAACAGGGGAAACGCCATGCTTACCACTCCGGATACATTGTAATCAAGCGAGGTACATTCGTGCCAATATCAATTTACCAAATACTGCGAAACAAGGCTACACTACCGTCTGGCCCGGTCAGTTCCGCGATGACAACATAGACAGTTCCGTAATCATTTGCTTCAACGGCGTCAATATCGGCTGTCAGATGCTGTTGCCGCAAGTCAGAGTCCAATTGCTGCCATCGGTCTGTTTCATATCCCATGGAAAGGAGTTTTCTCGCCTTCGATTTTCCGCGACGATGTTCGGAGTTCAGCAGATAATCCCGAAGTTTCTCCGGTGCGATGACGGCATTCTCAGCGTTCGGCACCTTCATCGACCCGCGGCCCCTTCCACGATGGCGATTTCCTCGTCCGAGAGTCCGTACAGTTGGTACACCAGGCGGTCGATCTCGGCGTCGGTCGCTTCGATCTGGCGGTCGATGGCGGTCTGCTGGCCGGGCGACTGCGTCGCGGCCCGTTGCTTGTGCAGCGCCAACATGGCCTCGACTAACTTGACAATCCGATCATGCGCCCCCTTCTCGGCCTTGTTGGAAAAGTCGATCGTGCGGATGGGCAGCTTTTCAATATACTGGCGATTTAATGCCAGATAGCCGCCACGAAACGGGGTGCTGGTTGACTTGATCGCCATGCTTAGTAGCGTGGAATTTAGAACTCCCAATAAGTACTGAGGAGATAACTCAGAGTCTTTGGCAACTACCAGGGCGTATCCACCGCCGCCACCGCCACCGCTGCCAACGAAATAATATTCCCCAGCGAGATCGGCGGCAAAGCAACTACCAGTTGCGAGCGAAGGTACAAGCAACTTGGGCAAAGTAAATCGCGTGTGATTCTTTCTATACACATAACCGTACCAATCTTGGCCCATGCGGCCCTTATTCCTTTTGCTCAGTAGCGACCGATTCGCTTGAAGGTACGCCCAGGTCAAGGGAAACGACTGTTCATACTCCTTTCGGTCAATCAAAACAGATTTGCCCGCCCGCATTTGATACGGAAAAATTAGCCGTTTTGTAACGTCGGTTAAATGGTAGCGTCGGATATTGAGCGAACCCTTTAAAAACTGTTTCAGATGGTGATTCTCGAACCAATACTCTGAGTCGGTAGCCTTGGACCGACATAGAACCCGGTTTCCTTTGATCGCGACTTGCTCCAGAATGAATACATCATCCGCATCTGTTTGCAGGCCAACAAAAATCCTGGTTATAGCACTCAGTGAAACGGACTTTGCCACCATTCTTTCTAGGATGTCTCTTTCGGGACCAACAGAAAAATTCCATTCAACGGCCGAAACGTCATGCGATGAGACGCGATGCCTTTTCCAAGAATTGCCCGTCTGCCATTCAATCAACTCCTCCACCTTGACAAAGTCACACTCCTTTACCGGCGACTTATCCAGGAACAGCAGGCACGTATACGTGGTCGCGCCGTCGAACACCTGCTGGTCGCCGAAGTGGACCACGTGCGCTAGATGCTTTCCCTCCGCAACCAGGCTGCGCAGTGGTTCGCCGTATTCGGCGTTGAAAAACTTGTGCGGCAGAATGAAGCCCAGCCGTCCTTTGCGGTTGAGCATCTTCAAACCCTGCTCAACGAACACCACGTAGATATCGTAGTTCCCTTGCCGGGCCGTCTTGAACAGTTCCTTGTAGATTTCGACTTCCAGCGGCGCGGTTTCCTTCATCGTCTGAATGCGGATGTACGGCGGGTTGCCAATCACGCAATCGAACCCGCCGCCGCTCTTCGCCGCGAACGCCGCCGGGAACTGCCGTTTCCAGTCGAAGGCGTTCACCCGTGCGAACTCCTCGGCGTCTTCGATCAAGCGGCCAGCGAAGTAGTCGGGGCCGATCAGCGAGTTGCCGCACTTGATGTTGTCCGACAGGTTCGGCAACGCCCGTTCGTGGAACAGCCGCATCGTATCGCCAATCGTCTCGGCCGATTCCCCTTTCAGCACCTTCAGCAGCAGCGACAGCTTGGAGACTTCGACGGCCTGCGGGTCGATGTCGACGCCGAAAATGTGCGTGGTGAGTATCCGTTTCTTCTCGGAGATCGACAGCGCCCACTCTCCCGCCTTGTTCTGAGAGACCGCCGGCGCGTGCTTGCCGGGCGTGTGGTCGATGTACCACTTGAGATAATGATCGAGCAAACATTGATACGCCCCCAGCAGAAACGAGCCGCTGCCACAGGCCATGTCGAGCACGCGGAGCGGCTCCGCCTTGCCGCGGCCGGCAAGTTGCCTGGGGCTTTTGCCTTCGATCTGCCGGCCCACGGTTTGCCGCACGATGTAGTTGACGATATAGGCGGGCGTGTAATAGACGCCGCCCGCCTTGCGGACCTCGGGCTTTTCCTCGACCTTGGCTTGTCCGCCCGGCGTGAGCCGAATCACCTTGCCCAAAAAGCGTTCGTAAACGGTGCCCAAAATGTCGACCGGCAGCACGCCGAAGTGATACGGCGAGCCATGCTCGAAGTAGAGGCTTTGCAGGATCGGTTTGAACACCTTGTCGTCGACCAGCAGTTTCGTCGTGAGGGTGTCGGGCGGCTCGGCGACGTCGGCGTCTTTCTGAAAGTGGAACAACCCGGAGTTGTACTTTTCGTCGGCCTTGCGGCAGAGGTCGCGGACGAAGCGGGCATAGCAATTGGTCGAGTCGGCCAGCTTGAGCAGTTGGTACTCCGGCTCCAGGCCGCGATCCTCGGCCATGCGAAGAAACACCACGCGGTCGATGGTCACCTGCACGGCCCGGTTGAGGTCTTCGCCGCCGAGGTTGTTGCGCAAGGCGATATTGCGGGCCAGCTTCTCGCGCCAGCCTTCGATCTCCTTGAGAAATTCGTTGTCGACCTCCGAAGTGCCCCTTTTGCGTTTCGCCGCGGCATACTGATCGAAGCCGCCGGACCAGACCGCCTCGCGCGAGAAGACGTCCCACAACTCGCGCCAGCGGTCGTGGTATTCCTCGTAGCGGAACAAGTGGGTGCGGGCCTTGCCCGCCTTGTCACTCGGACGGGGCCGTTGCGTGCAGTCGTAGACGGCCAATTCCTCGAAGTCGGTCAGGATCGACAGCGCAATCTTCGCACTCCAGCCGTAACGACGGAGTTGGTAGGCGGGGGCCGGGTCGCTGGCAATGTTGACGCCGCACTTCTTGGCCTCGACATAGAACCGCACCTGTTCGCCGACACGGAAGGCGTAGTCGGGGGCCTTGTTTTGCCCCTCGACTTCCAGGCTGTCCTCAACCTTGACTTCCACCAAATGGGGCGCGTGGCGGGCGGCGTTGCCGACGTCCCAGCCGAGCGCGCGGAACAGCGGGTCGATCAGATCTTGGCGGACATGGGCTTCCTTGCAGCCGGCGGCGGTAAACGACGCCCGATTCTTGGCAAAGTAGGCGCACAGCGCGGCGACCTCGTCGCGTCCTTGCTCAAACGTCTTGTTCACGGTCGGCCCCTGGGAATGCTTGCGAATGCATTCGACCAGTGTACCCCGCGGCGGGGGCCGTCGGTAGACGTCGAAACCGCCAGCCGACGGGGCGCGAGTACCAGCTCGCAGCGCAAGTGTGCCTTTGTAAAGGCGCTGGCGCTTTTCCCCCCGCGGCAAACGCTCCGTGGCGGACGCTGCCAGCGTCCGACGGCTGCTGCGTGCGTCGGTGATTGCCTCGCCGGCCAATCGTTCAAGCGCCGAGGCTTTGCGCCGCCTCCTGCGGACGCTGGCAGCGTCCGCCACGATTGAGCGGCATGCTCAGCGTTGACCGCCCGGCAGGGCAAGCTCATGGGTGGAATCCGCCGCGGGCAAATCGACTTCGATTCGGATGTCGGAGAACAGCGGCTTGCCGCGGGGAAAGTCGTAGGCTTCCTGCCCATTGGCTGGTGGGGCGCCGTCGAAACCGCTGATGGTCAACACGTGCGGTCCGGCGGCTGTTCCCTTGCCGTTGGCGGTGCGAAACTGGCCGTCTTGGATCATCGCCACCACGCCTGGGCCTTCGCTCCCCTTCGCCGTGTCGGGCGCGATCCGCAATTCGCCGTCGGGAACGGCCCGGCCGGCGAACGTCACGACGCCGGAGCGTTGATACAAACCGTCGTCTCCGCCACAGCCTGCCAGCAGCAGAATGACCGGCAGTGCTCCGCCGATGATGTCGCGAACCGTTGGCGTCACTTCCATCCTCCCACGGGCAGTCCGTCATTGCGGCTGCCGAGCGATTGATAGGTGGCCAGGTCCATACTTTCGTTGGCGAAATGAACCGAGCCGTCGGCCATGGCAAAGAAACAGCCGCCGGGATGGAAGCTGCCGAACGCGCGGGTGACGTGCTGATGCAAGTTGGTTTGGCCGGGGTTGAGATCGAAAGCGTTGATCGGTTCCAGCGTGGCGGCCATCTGCATGTAGAGCGTGCCGTTGCTGTGCAGATAAATGCCGGAGGCCCAGGTTTCAAACCAGTAGGGATGTCCCGCTTTGACTTGCTGGTAGCGGGTTTCTCCCAACATAAAGACATTGCTCGCGCCGTCGCGAATCTCGGCGGCCTTGACGCCGGAGTTGTTGAAGAAGATGCCGTTGTAGAAGTAGACGCGTTGTCCCGACATCCCGCTGCTGCGACAGCCGTGGTGCGCCGCCGTGGCGTCCGGGCCGCCCCCCATGACGCCGAAGTAGTTGTTCGTGGCGTGGCCGTCGTGGGCGTTGGGATTGCTAGGGCATTCGTACTTCGAGAGCCGCCGCCGCTGTTCCTGATGGTTGCGGTTGTTGACCGAACTAGGCCCGGCGCCCTGCCCCGGATCGTCGCTCATGTGCGACTCGAAGTCGGCGTCTAAAGCGAACGCGTCGTAGCGGGCTTGCTCTTCGATGAATGGCAACACACTAACCGTCCAGGCGGGACCGCTGGTTCGGTTGAATAGATTACCCCCCTGGTCGATGCGGCAGTTGTGCGTAGCACTCGATTGCTGGCCCGACAAGTGGCCGGAGGGAAAGCTGCCGTGCGTGAATTCGTAGTTATGCACCGCCAGCGCAAGCTGCTTGAGCTTGTTGGAGCACTGCACCCGCCGGGCCGCCTCGCGGGCGCTCTGCACGGCCGGCAGCAGCAGCGCGATCAGGATGCCGATGATCGTAATCACGACCAACAACTCGACGAGCGTAAAACCGTATCGGGGCCGGGATCGCTGCATGCGAGGATTCCTCTACGAACATCAGGTAATGCGTTTCAGTTAGCCGGCATCGACCAGTCTGCGGCGCCGCCACATCAGCAGGGCGATGCTTAACGCCCCCAGCAGGCCCATCGCCTTGGTGGACACTTCGGGAACAGCCGTGATGCTGAAGTTATCGAATTCGAATACATGGGATGTTACGTTGCCCTTCCATGCCTGCACGCCGACGTAGAGCGGCGTGCCGGCCAAAGCGGCAGGCAATGTGCCGTCACCGAGGTGCTGAATCGTCGCGCTGACCGTGTCCAGATCGAGGTAATAAAAGTCGAAGTCGACTCCATTCAAGTGGCGTTCGATAAACAGCCGCAGGTTGCCCGTTGGTGTGTTCGCCAGGCCAAAGTCGCCATCACTTGAAACGGTCTGGCTGCCTGATATAGCGTCTTGAAGCCAGACCGACCCCCCCAAACCCTCATCGCGCCAGTCACGGCGAATGCGCCAGCCCGTGCTGCTGATGGGCTGGACGCCGGTCGACGACACAATCACAAACTGGCCGTAATTGGCATTTGTCCACGGGCTGGCGGGCATGTCGACCGAGAAGGTTCCGCCGGGCATTAGAAAGTGCGTGCCGTCGTCTAGCACCACCGACAGGGTATTTGAGTTGCCTGGGGTGAGATTGAGCTTGCCGCCCCCCACGTTGAACGCCCCGCCGCTGCCGAAGCTGTTGACGAGCGTGTAGTCGGCCGAACTATCGGCGCTAAAGTCGTCGAAGAAGGGCGCCGCGGAAGCGGCCCCCGGCATCAGCAGTAAGCAGCCAAGCAGCAGGCACGCGCCGCACGCCATTGCCGAACCGGCCGGACGCAGCCAGGCAGACAAGGTGGTCGCAACAAGGCGGCGACCTCGCGAAGTGATGGAAGTAGTCATGAAACAGTTCCTCATGTTACGGGTAAGTTGGCAAGTGAAGTCCGCAATCGTAATGGTTGTATTTGAAGATCAGATGAACAAGTTGTCAGATTCGGCCCGCTCCGCTAGGGCTGGTCGCTTTTGGGCGAGTCTTGCAGCAGTAGTCGCAGTTCGCGAACTTCGTGAACGACCTGTTGGTCGCCGCACCATCCTTGCACGCCGATGTACAGGCGTGACACGTTGGCGAACTTTTCCGCCTCGATCTCCGCCAGTTCGGTTCGGTGCTCTCCTTGTCGCACATAAAACAAAAAGCGGCCGGCCGAGGGGCGCTCGACCCCGAGCGTCATGGGGCCGCCGGGATCGGCAATCGTGTCCGTGTCGCGCCACTTTTGGCACCCAGGCAGATAGATGGAGACCTTCAAGCCGGTTGCTTCGCGGCGCAAGCGGAAACCAGCGGCCCCGCCGCAGTGTGGCTGCAGCGGAGCCGTGCTGACGGTGAGGAACTGGCTACCGTCGACGCGCGGCGAAACATCAGCCTCGACCGCCATGCCCGGATAGAGTCCCAAGGAATCCCCCGACTCGCCGCGCAGCATGACGGTCATGGTATTGCGTTGCGCCGGCCGCAGATGCATAACCCCTCCGGCAATCTCCATCACGCCGCCGCTGCCAAAGGCGTCGGTCACGGCATAGCGGTCTGGTGAACTGTTTGAAAAGTTGTCGGTGTATTCGGTGGGTGTTGGCGCCGCTGTCGGCTGGAGCGTCTGCCAGCGAGCGGGCCGCACAAACGTGGCGGTATCAACAGGCGTGACACGGCTTCCCTGAGACGCGATCTGCAATCCCTCGCCGGCGCGGAGCGTCCTCCGCACCGTCTCAAGGGCGCGGTCGGACTGCCAGGCGACTTCAATCTCTCCTGAAAAGACGACCGTGTCGGTGGTTCCCTGTTCGTCCACGCGGACGTCGAACTCGGTCCCCAGATCGACGATCGTGGCGCTCGGCGTATCAATCACAAAACCGCGGGCCTCGCGATTGACCTGTGCGGTCAACTGCCCCACGCGTAACCGGCCGTGGTTGTCGTTTTCGAGTTGGAATTCGCCAGGCCCTTCGAGCAGGACGCGTGCTCCGCTCAGGAAGAGAATCTCCGCCATGCCCGATTGAAGCGAGAGCGTCGCACCTTCCGACAGATCAGCCCCCTGGGTCCAGGCGGCGGCGTCCTGACGCCAGACGGCGTCTTGCAATTGGGTCAGCCGAGCCGCGATGGAAACCGTCGCCAAGGGCGCAGGATGCGCCGCCGGTCTCCATTCGGGAGCGTGCCAAACCGCGAAACCAAGCAACAGACAGAGATGAAACAACGCCGTTAGCAGTAGCGCCACGGCCGTAGGCGTGCGGAACGTCTCCCGTACTTGCCGCCAGGAGCGCACCAACCGGGAAGCCGGTTGCGGGTAAGACGAATCGTGAACGGACGGCCCGACGGGGGACGGACGTTGGGCTTCCTGATCCAGCAGTGAGAGGCACGACTCGCGCAAGCTGCTGTTGCGATAGTGCTGCTGCAACCGGCCGGCGAGACGGCATGTTGCGGTGAACTGGCGCAGTGCGTCGGGATCTTGATTCAGTCGTTCGGTGAGCTGCCGCGTTTGCGACTCGCTCAGTCGACCCTCCAGATAAAGCTGGATATGCAACAGCAAGGAATCCATCAGGTTCCCTCCTGGGCCGCGCGATTGCGCTCGAGGCATTTGCGTACTGCCTCGCGCGTTCGGCAGAGGAGCATGCGAACCGCCCCGGCCGAAATGCCAATTCGCTGGGCGACCGCGGGCGCTTTCAGCCCTTGCATGTAAAACAGCTCCAGCGCCTGCTTGCCACGGCCTTCCACCTGCTCCAGACAGAGCGTCAGCGCTTCCGCCGACCATTCGCGCTCTTCGACCAGTTGCTCATAGGTCGTGGCGATGCGGTGAACCAAGTCGTCGTCGAACACATGGCGATCGGTGGCCTGCCGGCGCCGGTGCGCCAGCACTTCGTTCTTGGCCACGCCGATTGCCCAGGCGACAAACGGTCGGCTGGCGTCGTATTTTTCATAGTTCCGCACGATCTGCATCGCCACTTGCTGCAACGTGTCGTTGGCTTGCGCGGGATCGGTAATCAGAGAACCAATGAAAGCCGCCACCTCCCCCTGAGAGGTAGTCCATAATCTGGCCAGTTGTTCTGCATCTTCTAGGCGCATACCAAACCTTTCGCAATCCGCCGGCTATGGTCCCGCACAACGCACCGGCCGAAATTGGCAGAGTCCACTACTACTATGCGCGACAGAGGCAACTGTCACGAAGATTGTGGGAATTGGCCGGAAATAGCCCGCTGCGCGGCTGCTATTGGTTGGCGGCTTCGGCAACGCACAAAAAAAGGCAGGGCTGGTAGACGAATCTGCCAGCCCTGCCAAACACGGGGGTGAGAAAGCCAAGATTTGGGAGCGAAGGCGTGTAACTCCTTCGCTCACTATTAAAGCTAGTCCGAATACCTGCGAGGGCAACGCGGACGCTTGAACGAAAAGAGGAAAAACGCGCCGAAAGCAGCGTGCGGCGCGGGACTGTGACGAATGCAGCGATTATCCGTCCGGGTCAGTCGTCGTCGCCCGGCGCCGGCCCGCTCGCCGGACCGTGATACTGCCGATTGAAGACGTCCGGATCAAACGGATCCTCCGCCGTGGCCGAGTGTTTCGACTGGCCGCCGGGGGGAACCAACTTTGAACGTATCGGCTGGCCGGCCGAGGCTGGGGGTCGTTCCGCCAAAGGGAGCCGCCAGTTCGCCGATTGCGAGCGTTGGAACCGCCACGGATTATGCTCCTCGGTGGACTGCGGCACTCCCGTCGCATGGCGCTGGGCTTCCGCC
>JBGTJT010000622.1:0-1813 GCA_041744995.1 Pirellulales bacterium
TTCGGCTCCTTATCCTTAAATACGAAGTCTTCCGATGTTGGACCGAACATATGATCCAACCGCTGCTTAACCGTGCTATCATAGACACTGCATCAAACAAAACGTGCCCCACAAAACCGCGTATTTGTGGGTAAGGACAAGCCCGTAGGCCGGACCAAGCGGCGCAATACGCTTTGCCATCAAACGAGTCACAACCGCCGCGCCGTTCCGGCAAACGCAAATGCCAAACACGGTCTTGCCGGCGCGGCGCGGCGGTTGCGTTCATTGGTGGTGGTTCGCTGTATTCGCCGCTTGATCCGGCCTACTGCTTCAGCCCGTCGCGGCGATTGATTTGACGGCTGGGTGGGGTGTTTGTTAAAATGGGGGTTCGCTTATAGAAGCTGCGCCGCACCTCGTGGTCGAGGGCCCCACCTGGCGCGCTTTGGTACCTGTTATGTCCGAGGTACATCGATGAATTCGCTACTCCGGTGGCGGCTGGGCCTTCCCATCGTCGTGTTGTTGTGCGGCCTGTTGCTGTGGCAGCACAAAATCGGCGCTGAAGAACAAACGGCTGCGGAACAAACGGCCGCCGAACAGAACGTCGCGGGCGATCCTCATGCGGCGGTCGTAGCGGCCGACGACCGGGTTGATTTCCAAGCCGACATTCGCCCCATCCTTTCCAACAGTTGTTTCCACTGCCACGGCCCCGACGAAAAGCATCGGGAGGCCGGCCTGCGGCTCGACCTGCGCGAGTCGGCCGTCGCCGAACTCGACAGCGGCGAGACGGCCATTGTGCCGGGGCGGCCGGAGCATAGCGCGTTGATCGAGCGGATCGCCAGCGACGACGAGTTCATGCAGATGCCGCCGCCGAAAGGGGGCGAACCGCTCACGGCCGAGCAGATCGCCCTGTTCAAAAAGTGGATCGCCCAAGGGGCCGAGTATCAAGAGCATTGGGCGTTCGTCGCGCCGCAGAAGCCTGCGCCGCCGGCGGTCAAGCAGGCCGATTGGGTCCGCAACCCGATCGATGCGTTCATCCTCGCCCGGCTGGAGAAGGAAGGCTTGGCGCCGTCGCCGGAGGCAGACAAGACCACGCTCATTCGCCGGGTGACCTACGACCTGACAGGGCTGCCGCCGACGCCGGCGGAGGTCGACGCCTTTCTGGCGGACGAGTCGCCCGACGCCTATGAGAAATTGGTCGATCGGCTGCTCGCTTCGCCGCGGCACGGCGAGCATCGCGCGCGGTATTGGCTCGATATCGCCCGCTATGGCGACACGCACGGGCTGCACCTGGACAACTACCGCGAGATCTGGCCGTATCGCGACTGGGTAATCGACGCCTTCAACAGCAACATGCCGTTCGATCAGTTCACCGTCGAGCAGTTGGCCGGCGACATGCTGCCGGAAGCGACGCTCGACCAACAAATCGCCACCGGTTTCGTCCGCTGCCACGTAAGCACCAACGAAGGAGGTTCGATCGCTGAGGAGGTGTACGTGCGGAACATCGTCGACCGGGTGGAGACGTTCGGCACGGTGTTCATGGGCATGACGACCGGCTGCGCGATGTGCCACGACCACAAGTACGATCCGATTTCGCAGCGAGACTTTTATTCACTGTTTGCGTTCTTCAACAGCTCCGCCGAGAACCCCATGGACGGCAACAAAAAGGATTGGGCGCCGGTGGTGACGGTCCCCGATCGGCAGGTGAAAGAGCGGCTGGAGGAAGTCGAGCGGCAGATCGCCGCCACGCAAAAACAACTCGAAGATCACGCCGCCGGCATGGAGCCGGAGTTCGCCGCCTGGCTGGCCGAGCAAGAGACCGCCGCCGCGCAGCAGG
>JBGTJT010000623.1:0-3420 GCA_041744995.1 Pirellulales bacterium
GTCGCAAACGCGACAGCACCTGGCCGTCGACCACGACGGCGGTGCCTTCGTTGGGCTGATCGACCGATAGTTCGTATTCTCGATCCGCCGCATCGACCACCGGCCGTACCGTCAACGTGTGGGCGCTGATCGGCGAAATCACGAAGGCGTCCAATTCCTTCCGCAGGATCGGGCCTCCCGCCGACAAATTGTGAGCGGTTGATCCAACCGGCGTGCTGACGATCAGTCCGTCGCAACTATAGGTAGTCGCCTCGTGCCCGTCAACGCGAAGTTCGATGTGCAGCATGTGGAACGGCTCGCCCGACAGCACTGCCACCTCGTTTAGCCCGAGTACGGTTTCGACCAACTTCCCTTCGCGCATCAGCCGGCATTCGAACATCAAGTGGTCGATCACGCCGAACTGCCCCCGCCCCAGCAGCGGCAGCACCTCCAGAAACCGTTCCTCGGTGACGTCCGCCAAAAACCCAAGCTTGCCCAGATTCACGCCCAGTAGCGGCCGTTGCTTGTATCCGAGTTGGCGGGCGGTGCGAAGTATCGAGCCGTCGCCACCGACGACCAGCACAATGTCGGAATCGATTTCGGAAAGGTCGCAGGAAGCGTCAAACTCGCACAGCACAACTTCCAAATGCTGCTCGATCTTCGACCGCAACCTTTCGACCGCTGAACGAAACGGTTCGCGCTGGCCGTGGGCGACCAGCATGGTCTTCAATCGGCGATCGGTGGTTAAGTCGGCCGACATGGTGCGGCACCTTAGCTCGCTCGTTGATGCGCAGCGGAAATTCCAAACTGTTGGGCCAGTTCCTTGCAGGTTCGTTCGATCCCAGCGGCGTCCAATGCCAAATCGGCTAGCAACTCGCTCCGTTCGCCATGCTCAACAAAATGGTCTGGGATGCCGAGTCGCTTGACGTGGGCCGTCGAAACGCCGGCGTCGTTGGCGGCTTCCAGCACCGCACTGCCGAATCCGCCCATCAAGGCGCCTTCCTCCACGGTCACGACGAAAGAGGCGTCGCGAATCGCCGCGACGATTGCCTCTGCGTCGAGTGGTTTGATAAATCGAGCGTTGACGACGCCGACGTCGAGTCCTTGCTCCGCCAGCCGCTGGGCGGCAATCAAGCAGTCGGGCAGCAGCGCGCCGAGTACAATAATCACGCCGTCGCCGCCGGTTTGCAGCACCTCCGCCTTGCCCAGTGCCAGCGGCGCCCGGTCGCCTTGAACGCGCCGCGACTTATCCTTGGGATAGCGAATCGAGACGGGGACGTTTTGCTCGAGGGCGAAGGGAACCATTGCCGCCAGATCGAATTCATCGCCCGGCGCTGCGACGACCAGGTTGGGAAATACCCGCATATAGCCCAAATCGAACACGCCGTGATGGGTTGGTCCGTCCGGGCCTGCCAGTCCGGCACGATCGAGCATGAACACCACCGGCAAGTTCTGCAGGGCGACTTCCTGAAATATCTGGTCGTACGAGCGTTGCAGGAACGTGCTATAGATATCGACAATCGGCCGCAGCCCCGCCTTGGCCTGGCCGGCGGCGAATGCCACGGCATGGCTCTCACAAATGCCGGTATCGAAAAAGCGGTCGGGATACGTCTCGCGAACCTTTTCCAGTTTGTTGCCTTGGCACATGGCGGCCGTCATGACCGTCACCCGCGGATCGTCCCGCATCGCGTCGTGGATCGCGGCGCTGGCGATATGCGTATAGGCCTTGCTGGAAGAGCCTTTGAGAGAGATCACGCCTTCATTCTCGTCCCGCTTGAAGGGCGCCGGGGTATGGAACAGGACCGGATCTTCCGCCGCGGGTCGGAATCCGTGCCCCTTCTCGGTGACCACGTGCAACAACACCGGATCGTCGAGATCCTTAACCATCTCCAGATACTTGCGCAACTGGCCGATGTTGTGGCCGTCAATCGGTCCTAAATAGCGGAAGCCAAGCTCCTCGAACAGCATGCCACCGTGCAGTCCCGCCTTGACCCCTTCCTTGAGTTGACTCAGCACCCGCTCCATGGAATCGCCCAGCAGGGGAACACGATCGAGCATTTTCACGACGTCGCGCTTGACGCCGCTGTAAAGCGGATTGGTTCGTAGGCGATCAAGATACTGCGCCAATCCTCCCACGCGAGGACAGATCGACATCTTGTTGTCATTGAGCACGACCAACAGCTTGGACTTCATGCCTCCGGCATTGTTGAGTGCCTCGTAGACGATGCCCGAGGGAAAAGCCCCGTCGCCGATCACCGCCACTGCGTGGCGGCCCTCTTGCGGGCGCATCAAGGCGTCTCCACTAAGCAGCCCCAGCGTCGTGCTGACGCTGGCCCCGGCGTGGCCGGTCATGAACAGGTCGTATTCGCTCTCGTTGGGATTGGGATATCCCATCAGGCCGCCCTTGGTCCGAATCGTGCTGAACTCGGAGTAACGGCCCGTGATCAGCTTATGCGGATAAATCTGGTGGCCGGTGTCCCAGATCAGACGGTCGCGGCTGAAGTCGAAGGTCGTGTGCAGGGCGAGACACAACTCGACCACGCCGAGATTCGAGGCGAAGTGGGCGGTACGATGGCTCAGTAGATTGCACAGAACCTCCCGCATCTCGTCGGCAAGCTGCTCGAGTTGTGACACCGTGAAGTTCGCCAACTGTTTCGGCGAATCGATTTTCGAGAGCAGCTCATCCATTATCGATCCCTTTCCGCAACGTACCGCGCCAACGCTTCCAGTGTAGTCTGCCGTGGGGCCAGCGTGGCGACCGCATCACAGGCTTCGTTGACTAAAGTCCCCACTAGCTCGCGACTTGCGTCCACTCCCAGCAACCCGGGGAAAGTCATTTTCCCCCGACCGGCGTCCTTGCCAACCCGCTTGCCCAGCCGCGCCTCGTCTCCGCCGACGTCCAGTAGATCATCGACCACCTGAAACGCCAGCCCCAGCTTGGCACCATATTCTAGCAACGAATCGAGTTGATTCGTACTTGCTTCGGCAATCATTCCACCCATGCGGAGGGAAACCAAGAACATCGCTCCCGTTTTCCGCTGATGAATTGCCTTGAGCCGGTCGATATCTTGTTTCCCCTCGACGCCGCGTAAGTCATCCGCTTGCCCCCCGATCAATTGCCGCGCCCCGGCCGCCTTGGCCAATTCCGCGCAACATCGTGCCGCCAATTGTGGGGGGTGTATCTCGGTTGCCAGCAGCTCAAACGCTCGCGTCAGCAGGGCGTCGCCGGCCAGGATCGCAATCGCTTCGTTGAATTGTCGATGACAACTGGGGCGACCGCGACGGAGGTCGTCGTCGTCCATCGCCGGCAAGTCATCGTGAATCAATGAGTAACAATGCACCATTTCAATAGCGCAGGCCGCCGGTAACGCCCTCTCGCTAGGACAACCGCAGGCATCGGCCGCAAGCAACACCAGAATCGGCCGCAACCGCTTGCCCGGA
>JBGTJT010000624.1:0-13691 GCA_041744995.1 Pirellulales bacterium
ACCTGGTTGCGCCGCGCATCGACCAGCGGCGTGGTCTGCTCGAACGTCTTTCGCCAGACGGCAAACGCCGCGTCGTCGAGCTCCTCCGCCACCCGCACCCATAGGGCGGCGGCGGCCGGCTGATAGCGTTCGTCGCTATAAAGCTCGGCGACCAAGGCGACCGCACCGAGCGAGTCGTCGGTTCGCTGCAGGCTCAACTTCCCCGCAGTGCCTTGCTGATTGCGGGTCCAAACAAACTTGACCGCCGCGGCGGCCGTGCCATGGCGGAGCACGATCGACGTATCGGCCGCCAGCGGCAGGTGATGCGGCAGAGTCGGCTCGCCGGCATGATAGCGGCGACCGTTAATCCAGGTCTCGTCCACGGTCGACGGAAAGATGAAGGAAGTCGCCAGATTGCGGGAGTTCGCGGCTGCGGCCACGTCGAACACTGCCAGCCCGATCGCGTCGGGGCCGCGCTGCACGCTCGTCCAAAACGGACGAATATGCTCCGCCTTGACGTGCCCGCCGCGGGCGAAAGGGCGCTCGGAGAAAATATCGCCCCGGTCGTCGAACATCACGTAGCCACGCACAGGTTGAGGATCGCGAAAGTCCAACGCCAGCGGCACGTCCGTCGTGCCATGATCCGCGCCGCTGCTGCCCAGCGCGATCGATGAACCAATCCAAGTGGTGCGGGTTTGACGGGGAGCGGGGCCGACGCGTTGCTCGATCGTGCGGGGAAAAGTTGCCGCGACATCCAAGCGGCGCAGCACCTCCGCGGGACTCTCCGGCAGTGCGGTACCGCCGGCGATGGCGTAAACCGAATAGCGGACTGAAATAGGCGGCTCATCGATCCAGCCGGCCGCCCAGAGGATCGCCTCCAGCTCGCCGCTTGCGCGCAAGTAGTCGTAACTGCGGCTGTGGGCGCCGGCGAGTCGCTGCGCGCCGGGAAGCCAGTTGGCGGCCACGTGCAGCCAGGCCAGATCCAGGAGTGCCTGGGCCTTTGACCGAACTTCGCCGTTGGTCGGACAGGTCGCAAGTTGCTGGAGCAGATTGATGGTCACACCAAGATAGGTCGGACTGTCGTATTCCATGAATCCGAAGTCCCGGGCTAATTCAGCGACGACCTGAAATCGGCGTTCTCCTTCGGCGCTCAAGCGAGGTTCTTCTAGTATCTCGCCCAATAGAATCAGGTTGTTGGCGTTCATCAATGCGATATTTGTGTAGGCCGGATCGACCTGGCGGCGCTCGCAGGCAACAGCGCCGCGGCGCATCAGAGACAGCATCTGCGGGCGAACGTCGTCGGCGAGCGACTTGTGGTGCCGTGTCCACAGCAGCGTCGCCGTGCGCATGCAAAATTCGACGGCGTTTTGGTCGAGCACGCCGGGATGCTGCCACTGCCAGCGAAAGTTGCCGTAGTCCGCGTGCGAGGGATCGGTCACTTGCATTTCGGCCGCCGTGGCGAACAGCCGCGGCAGGCGGTCGCGATGTTGGCCCGACTCGCAATAGATCAGCGCCAGCGTGAACAGCGAGCGGCTGCGCAGAGCGGGGGCCGGCGTCTCGGTGGCCACCCGTCGCCATACCAGGTCGCCGCTGGTTAGCCACGCCCGATGCATCACGTCCGACCCCGGCCGTTCGGCCCCGGCCGGGCTTGCCAGTAACGTGCAGATTAGTGCGCAGGCGGCGAATAAAGCGGTGGTTCTGGAAAGCATGCCGAATCGTCGAGGAAGGGTGAGGTTCACTCCATTGTACACCACCGGCGGCGATTCGCCGAAAGTCGGCCCGCGCGGGTCTAGTCCCGCTTGTAGGGGCGGCCTTATACTATCTAACTTGAATCGGACTCAATCCTTAACGAACTGTTCTCGGAGCATCGCGTGTTACGCCGCCGCAAGCTAAAGTCGAAGCAAGATATCGCCCAAATGCGCGTCGCCGGGCTGGTCAACTGGGAAGCGCATCGGCTGGCCAAGTCGCTGTTCAGGCCGGGCGCCACCACCCGCCAGGTCGACGCGGCGGTCGAGGCCTATTTCGTGCAGCAGCAGGTCACACCACTGTTCAAGGGCGTGCCGGGCCGGGTGCCGTTCCCGGCGGTCTGTTGCATGTCGGTAAATGAAGCGATCGTGCATGGCATACCGGACGATCGGCCGCTGGCGAGCGGCGACATCGTGAGCATCGACACGGGCAACCGCAAGGACGGCTGGTGCGCCGACTCGGCCATTACGCACCCGATTGGCGAAGTCCGGCCGGAAGTGCAGCGCCTGCTCGACGTCACCCGCGACACGCTCGCTTTGGCCATCGACCTGCTGGCGACCAGCCGCAAGTGGAGCCAGGTGGCCGCCGAGATGGCCACATTCGTTCGTTCGGCCGGTTTTACCGTGGTGGAAGGATTCGTCGGCCACGGCATCGGCCGCCAGATGCACGAAGACCCGCAAGTGCCCAACTACGTCAGCCCCGAATTGCTTTCTCATGGCGACTTTCCGATCGAGGAAGGGCTGGTGATCGCGGTGGAGCCGATGGTGAACCTCGGCACGAACAACGTCCGCTTCCGGCGAGACCATTGGACGGTCGACACCAAGGACCGCAAACCAAGCGCCCATTTCGAGCACACGATCGCCATCACCAGCCGCGGCCCAGAAGTGCTTACCGCTGGGCCTGATGGGGAATTGTGGCTGGAGGATTAGTGGCTGGTCACAGGGAATAAGCACTGTCAGGGCAGAAGACGGGTGTGTGGTTCGTTTCCCGTTCAGTGCTCGCGCCTAAAAGGTGCCCGACGGCCCGGCGGCCGGTTGTGAAACAGCCAGCAGCCATCGGTACCTGACACCCGCAGGGGTCAAGCAATACCCTGGTACAGATACTGCTGGAAACCGGTGAACATCTTGCCGATCTCATCCGCCGGCCCCAGATCGGCCACGGCGTCAGAAATAGAGTCGTGGTACTTCAGGCGCAGCAACGGCTTGAGCTTGTCCTGGTCCAGTTCCTGGACCCCAACGTCCACGTAATGGCCCAGCACGAACTCCAGGAACGCCTGCTGCTTGGCGTTGAATCTCGCGTTGATCTCGATCCTCGCCAGGTCCGCCCGCTCGCCTCGCGTCTTCCTGGGGGCCGCGTAGGCGACGTAGGCCAGCACGTCAAACAGGTCGCTGTTCTCGGCGTCCACGATCCGCTGCATTTCTGCCAACTGCTCGGCGCCGAAACCCTTCTCGGCCAGCCCCTCCAGGAGCTTGGCGCGGGTATCGGGCGAACTCCACAGCGCGCGCAGCTCGGCCTCGTCTTGAAAGAACTCGGGCAGCTCCCCGAACATCAGCGCCATGAACTCCTGCGCCGACATCGGCGTCCCATCGGGATGCCAGTAGCTGGTCATCATCATGTGCTGAATCGTCCGCTCCTTGCCGTCGGCCAGCTTTACCTTGGCCTTCTTCACGCACGTGCAGAGGCGGTTGCCGCACTTGGGGCAAGGCTCCTTCGGGCAGACGCAGGGCCGCTGGCCGCATTTAGGGCACGGCTTGGGGGGCGTCGTCTCACACTCGCAGGGCCGCTCGCCGCACTTCGGGCAAGGGTCTTCGGGTTCAAGCGGTCCGTCCCATTCATCATCTTGGAAGTGTTGGTAGGCTTTCACGAAGTCGTAAATAGTGAAGTAGAACTTGCCGTCGTACAGCCGCGTGCCGCGGCCGATGATTTGCTTGAACTCGATCATCGAGTTGACCGGCCGCATCAGCACAATGTTGCGAATGTTCCGCGCGTCGACGCCCGTGGAGAGTTTTTGTGAAGTCGTCAGGATGGTCGGGATCGTCTTCTCGTTGTCCTGGAAGTCCCGTAGGTGCTGCTCACCCAAAGCCCCGTCGTTGGCGGTCACCCGTTGGCAATAGTTGGGGTCGGTGCTGGTCTTGATCTGATTGATCAGGTCGCGCACGGCCAAGGCATGGTCCTGGGTGGCGCAGAACACCAGCGTCTTCTCCCGCTGGTCGATCTGCTCCATAAACAGCTTGACCCGGTGCCGCTCGCGTTCCTTGATCTCGATCACCCGATTGAAGTCGTCCTCGGTGTATCGCCTGCCCACGTCGACTTCGCCTTCGACCAGGGTGTCGTCCGATGTGTACACGTACTCGTCGAGCGTGGTGGAGAACTGCTTCACCTTGAACGGGGTGAGGTAGCCGTCGTTAATGCCGTCCTTCAGCGAATAGATGAACACCGGCTCGCCGAAGTAAGCATACGTGTCGATGTTATCCTTCCGCTTGGGTGTGGCCGTGAGGCCAAGCTGTACCGCAGGCGAGAAATACTCCAGGATGCCGCGCCAGGTGCTTTCGTCGTTGGCTCCGCCCCGGTGGCATTCGTCGATCACGATGAAATCGAAGAAGTCAGGCGGATAATCGCCGAAATAGGGCGATGGCTGCCCATTGAGGAGCGGCCCGCTCATGAAAGTCTGGAAGATAGTGAAAAACAGGCTGCCGTTTTTGGGCACCCGGCCCTTCTTGCTGATGCTCGCCGGATCGATTCGCACCAGGGCGTCTTCGGGAAAGGCGGAAAAACTGTTGTAGGCTTGATCGGCCAAAATGTTGCGGTCAGCCAGAAACAGAACCCGCGGTCGGCGGGAAGGCTCCTTGCCCTTTCTCCAGTCCGTCAGATTCCAACGGCTGTGGAACAGCTTCCAGGCGAGTTGAAACGCGATGAAGGTCTTGCCCGTGCCGGTGGCCAGCGTCAGCAGAATGCGGTCCTGCCCTGCGGACAGCGCGTCCAGCACACGCTGAATGGCGATGTCCTGGTAGTACCGCCCCTCGAAGTAGCCGCCGCGATCCTCGAACGGCACCTCGGCGAACCGATCGCGCCAGGCGTTGGCTTCGCTGAATGTCCTTTCCCAGAGTTCCTCGGGCGTGGGAAACTGCGGCGTATCACCTTCGCCGCCGGTCTGCATGTCAACCGCATAAATGCCGCGGCCGTTGGCGGAATAGGCGAAGCGGATGTCCAGCTTGCCGGCGTAGTTCTTGGCCTGGGCGACCCCTTCGGTCAGTTCCTCATCCCAGCCCTTGGCCTCGATCACCGCCAGCTTGGTGTTGCGGTAGACGAGTACGTAGTCGGCAGTGAGCTTCTTGCCGCGGCGCCCGAAGCTCTCCAGGCGCCCCAGCGTGATCGGGTACTCGCGGCGGATGCGGCTCCCTTCGACGACACCCCAACCGGCGGCGGCTAGCGCAGGGTCGATATGGTCGGCGCGGGTTTCGGCTTCGTTCATGGCGAGTCAAAAGAATTGCGATTAAATAAGCAACATGTTGTTGTCAAATAGATTACGTCAATACCACAGTAGTTTCCGACTTAACGATTAAACAAAACCTCGGGCCTCATCATTCTTGAATTACTGAAACACCTGATCAGATCTGCGAATCAACTCGATGAAGTTGATACAAGTCACACGGACGTCCGGCAAGCTGCAAACTCGCGGGATCTTGAGTCGTCGATTCTCGCGGGGCTGCTTGACCTGACGGCCTTCTTCCGACACCAATTCGAGCCCCCGCACTTTGGCCGTTGCGACTATGAAAATGTCATTTTCGCCGACTCCGTCAGGATGGTATTGGTCGTTCACAATGCCAAGACGGCCCTTGATACGGACGGCCTCTTGGGCGATGTCGTTGTTGACTTTAATCAGCGTCAACTCGGAGTTCTTCAAGAAGGTTGCACAGTCGGGTGACTTTTTCTTGACTTCCTCAAACGCGACTTGAGCCATCACAAACTCGCCACGCTCGACGTTGTCGCTTATCCAATTCCAGAGAGGTGGAAAATTCTTTCGCGGGTAGTTGTCCCAGGCATGGATAATCGATGAGGCATCAAACGCCAGCATAGAAGGCCTCCAGCCGGCGCAGATCGGTAATCTTCAAGTTGTCCAGGTAGGTGCTGGCTTTGGCCAAAGTGATCTGCTTGGCATGAAGCGCATCCAGAACGGCTCCCACAAACGGATCGCCGAACACGTGCTTAGGCTCTCGGTGGCGGTACAAGCGAGTCCCTCTGCTTTCCGGAGGAGCCGGTTGCTTCGCTCGCCACTTGCGATAGTTCTCGTAGGTCCGTTGGTCGATTCGATGAGAATCCAGCAGTCGTCGCAGCACAACTTCTGCGCTGACGCCAAGTTCCCTTGTCAGCGGACGTAGCCACTCGTCGTATTGGCTAACTTCGAGCGGTCGGGCGGCGGCGTCCACCTGATTCAGCTTTTCATCCGGCACGAGGAGCAGGCCTGCGAATGCGTTTGCGTCCCTTTCCCGGCCCTCGTGAGAATGAAGGTCGTCGGCGTCGTCGATAAAGCTTTTGCGGTGCAGCAGAACGTGTCCCAATTCGTGCATCAACGTGAACACCTGGCGCGTCTCTGTCGGCATCTTTTTGACAACGATAACAGGACATCTCGCATCATAGACCGTGAACCCGCAGACGGGGTCGGACTTGGGAATCTGCCACGCTCCGCTGTATCCATTGCTGCGAAAGACCAACACACCCTTTGCCTCGACGGCCTGGCGATACGTTGCGAAATCGTGCGGCGTCGACAGTTCCAGCCAATGGCGCGTGATTCTTGCCGCTTCCCGCACGCTCCTAGTGGGGAATGCGGGCGGTTCGAATCTGGAAGCGTCCGAGTCGTCCATCGTTTCCAGCAGGCTCAAGTAGAGGTCGCGTTGCCGTTCCACCCGCTCGATGATTGCGCGAACCTTCGGAGAAATATCGGGCTTCTGGTTGGCAAGCGTGCGGAACTGCGGCGTGTGGACCTTCTCGTCCGTCACCGGTCCCGCTTCCAAAAAGAAAAGCGTGCTGCGGTTGAAGAATTCCGCAATCCTTCGCAGTTGGTTGAAGGTCAAGCCTTGTTGTTGAGCCAATGCCTCTTCGAGCGAATCCCAGGAGATGCGCAGCGTCTCCGCTAGCTCCCGCGGCGTTATTCCGCGGTCCTCGCAGCACCATTGGATGCGTTCGGAATTGATGGACTCAAGCTTCTGCATATCGATTCACTGTTTTTGCGTCCCCGGCCGGCCACATCCCTTATTCTATTCCAATCGACAGCCGTTCAGCACAATTTTCAGTGTTTCTCCGGGGAAACCGTCACAACTCCCCACTAAACGCCCGGTGCAGCAGCGACTTCTTCAACTCGTCGAGCGCGGCGAGTTTGCGCTGGTAGATGGATGCTAGGCGCTGGGTTTCAGCTTTGAATTCCTGAAGCGAGGCCACAATCCGGCGCTGTTCGCCCACAGACGGAAACGAAATCAGGACTTGCTTGGCCGCTGTGACGTTGAAGTGCTTCTGGGCTGCGCCAACGAGCCGCCCAGCGACCATTTCCTTTCCGATCGTTGAGTTGAAGAACACTGCAAGGTAGTGAGGGTCGGCGTTCGGTCCAGGTCGCACAATAACCAAATCGCTGCAATTACTCGCGCGCAACGTGTCAGGAATTACGGCGGCCGTTCCTGGGTAACCGGTACGAACGACGGCAACGTCACCGGGCCTAAGTTGTGACTTGCCCAAAGTCCGGTTGAACTCGTCATCAATGTAGACGACGTTTTTGAGGGAAATCTCGAATGGCCGAACATTTTGCGAGCGGAGGAAGGGGATCCCGCTTTCCTTGTATCTCTTTGCCATCGAACCAACATGTCCGACAGTTATTCTTTCGCAAACATCCGCCAACCGCTTCTCGACATGTGAATTATCACGCTGCGTAAACACCGCATCAAGCTCACTCTCAAACACCGCACGGGCGTTCTGGAGGTTCTGCTCGGCGTGGGCCTTGGCGGTGGCGATGCCCGTAAACGCTTCGTCCAGGATGCCCACGATCCGCCGCTGTTCAGGGAGGGGAGGTACAGGGACGGGCAGACTCTTCAAAATGCCATGATTCAAGTTGCTCATCGTCGTTCCGACGGATGAGCTTTCGAGTATTTCCCGGAATCGACTGGAGCCAAAGAGCATTACAAAGAATCGCTCGTCAACTTGATCGGAGAGACGAATAAAGCATGACCCTGTTCCGCAGAGCCATCCATTCTCGTTCTCGGTGACGAGGGCGCACCTGCCCAATTCGCCTCGCCGTGCGACTACAACGTCACCTTTTTGAAGCACGTACTTGCTTAGACGATGCCGCGTATCTTCGTTAATCATCATCTTGTCAGATGGAACAATCCGTGCGTCAACCATGTTCACGGGGTTTACCAGTGGAATCCCATCAGGAACGTAGTCCGACTTGTGCAGCATCGATCCGTATGGACCGGTCGAGATGCTTTCAGCAACTTCACCCAGCCTCTTGGTCTGCCAGCCGTTCTTCATAGCAGCCCCCGAATCGTCGCCAGCACTGCCGCGCTCTCCGCGTCCAGCGAGGCAATCTCATCCAATATCGCCTGTGGGCTGCGATGCACCACCTGCTCGCCACCATTGGGGTTTTTCACCGACAGGTCAAACGTCTTCTTGTCGATCGTCTTGGCGTCCACGCTCCACGAGCGATCCGAATCGGCGAACTTGCTTTGCAGCTTGACGAATTCCTTCAGGTCGGCGTCGTTCAGCGGGTTCGTTTTGCCCAGGCTGCGGCCCGGATCGAGCTGGTAGTACCACACCTTGCGGGTCGGCGCGCCCTTCTCGAAGAACAGCACCACAGTCTTCACGCCCGCCCCCTGGAACGTGCCGCCGGGGCAGTCGAGCACAGTATGCAGGTTGCAGCTTTCCAGCAGTAGTTTGCGGAGGCTGACCGAGGCGTTGTCGGTGTTCGATAGGAAGGTGTTCTTGATCACCACGCCCGCACGACCGCCCGCCTTGAGCATCTTGATGAAGTGTTGCAGGAACAAGAATGCCGTCTCGCCGGTGCGGATCGGAAAGTTCTGCTGAATCTCCTTCCGCTCCTTGCCGCCGAACGGCGGATTGGCCAGGATCACGTCGTAGCGGTCACGCTCCTGGATGTCGGCCAGGTTTTCGGTAAGCGTGTTGGTGTGGATGATGTTGGGGGCCTCGATGCCGTGCAGGATCAGATTCATGATCGCGATCACGTAGGCCAGCGACTTCTTCTCCTTGCCGTAGAAGGTCCGCTCCTGGAGCGCTCGATAGTCTTTGACGGTCAGCTTCTTCTTGGACGCCTTGAGGTAGTCGAACGACTCGCACAAGAAGCCGGCCGAGCCGCAAGCCCCGTCGTAGATCGTCTCGCCGAGCTTCGGCTGCACCACCTGGATGATCGCGCGGATCAACGGCCGCGGCGTGTAATACTCGCCGCCATTGCGGCCAGCGTTGCCCATCCGCTGAATCTTGGCCTCGTACAGGTCGGAGAGCTCATGCTTCTCCTGCTGCGAGCGGAACCGCAGTTCGTCGATATGCTCGATGATCTCCCGCAGGTTGTAGCCGCTGGTGACCTTGTTCTTCAACTCGCCGAAGATTTCGCCGATCTTGTATTCGATCGTGTCGGGGCCGCTGGCCTTCTGCTTGAAGCCGTGCAGGTAGGGGAACAGCTTGCGGTTGACGAACTCGACCAGATCGTCGCCGGTCATCGCCGTGTTGTGGTCGAACTTGCCGGCAGCGTCCTTGGGCGCCGCCCAGCTTTCCCAGCGATACGGCTTTTCCAGCAGGTACCGATACCGCTTGCCGTCCAGTTTCGCCTCGTCGGCCCGATCTTGCTCCAGGCCGTCGAGGTATTTCAAAAACAACAGCCACGAGGTCTGCTCGGTGTAGTCCAGTTCGGTCGTACACCCGGCCTCTTTCCAGAGGACGTCGTCGATGTTCTTGAAGGCTTGTTCAAACATGGGAGCCTACGGAGGACGATTACGATGCTAGTACCGATTACTATTTTTATTCCAACCCAAGGCAATTCCTACGGCAGTTCCCCAAGCGGCCCCACGGCCAGCATCGTTGTCTCGGTGAAGGGGAATTCTCGCAGCAGTTGATTGGCGTCTTCCACCGTGACGGCGCGGAATGCGTCGATCTCTTGCTTGACGGTGCGATAGGCGCCTTGTTGCAGCCAGCAGCCGCCGACGCTGAACAACCGGCTGCGGGGACGTTCGCTCGACAGCACCAGCCGGGAGGTGGCCTTGCTCTTGGCGCGGTCGAGTTCTTCTTGCGTGAAGCCGTTTTGCTCCACCTCGCGGAAGACTGCTTGAATCTTCTCGATCGTCTGGCTGACGGCCTCCGGTTCGCAACCGGCGTAGGTGCAGAACACGCCCGCCCCTTGATAGTCTTCGTGGCCGAGGCTGACAAACTCCGCCAGGCCGGTGTCGATCAACTCCCAGTACAGGCGGCTGCCGCTGTCGTCGCCGAGCATCGCACCGATCAGCTTGGCGGTGTAGCGGCGCGGATCGTCCGCGGCCGGCGCGTTGCTGAGCATTAATAGATACTCCTGCGTCGACGTCGCCTTCACATCCACATGACGACTGGAACCGTACGCCGGCGGCGGGGGCGTTTCTCGCGGCGCTTCGCGCGCTTCCCAATGTCCACACGTGCGCGCAGCCGCGGCGGTGAACGAGTCGAAGTCGATCCTGCCCGCGCCGACCAGGGTGATATTGCTGGGGCAGTAACGCGCTTCGAAATAACCGCGCATGTCGGCCACTTCCAGGTCGGTAATGCTCTCGACCGTGCCGAGCACGCTACGGGCCAGGGGATGGTCGCGGAAATGGAGTTGCAGGATTTCGTCGAACGCGCCGTAGGGGGGCTGATCCTGGTACATGCGAATTTCTTCGACAATCACCTTCTTCTCGACGTCGAAGTCCTCGGTTCGCAGCGACGGCCGCATGCAATCGGCCCAGATCTCCAGAATCCGCGTTTGGTACTCCGGCAGGTAGGGCGTGTGGTAAACCGTCAGTTCCTGGCTGGTGAAGGCGTTGGGCGAGGCGCCCAGTTCATCGAACTCGCGGTTGACGTCCTCGGCCGTGCGGCTGGGCGTGCCCTTGAACAGCATGTGCTCGAGAAAGTGGCTCACGCCGGCGATTTTGTCCGACTCGTCACGGGCGCCGGTGCGGACGAAAAATCCCAGCGCCGCGGTATGCACCTCGTCGTTGCATTCGGCGATGATCTGCAGCCCGTTGTCGAGCGTGTGCTCACGAAACTCCATGCGGCGCCTCCAAAGGTTTTGGTCCCAGCGTAAGCAGCGTCAGGTTAGCGATCGGATGCCCGACGAGGTAACTGTTGATACTCTCGGGCGTCAACTCCTCCACGCAGCGGGAGACTTCAGCCAGATCGCGCACCCGGCCGAGGTGATACCAGTCGTAGGCGATCGACATGCTCCGCGAGGAGCTGCTTTCCTGTTGCATCAGCAAGCCGCTCTTCATGCGGGCTTGCAGCCGATCGAGTTCGTCCGCCTCGACGCCTTCGTACAAGCGCTCGATCTCGGCCATGGTGACGTCCAACGTTTCCTGCGCCCGGTCGGCGCTGGTTCCGGCATAGCAGGTGACGATGCCGCGGTCGCGGAGCAGCCGATGCTGCGCGTAGACGGTATAGCACAGGCCCCGCTTCTCGCGGACTTCGCTGAACAATCGCGAGCTGGAACCGCCGCTAAGCACATGCACCGCGCCCCAGGCGCGGAAGTAGTCGGGGTCGCTCAACGGTACGCTGTCGTAGGCCAGGCAGATGTGCGTTTGATTCGACTCAAACGGTATATGGTCGCGCGTCGCTCCGCGGGGGCCGTAGCCCGGTTCCGGCAGATCGGCGACGCTCCAGCCGCTGAACAGTTCGCCGACATGGCTTTTGAGGGCCTGCCAATCGAACTTGCCGGCCACTCCCAGAATCGTGCCGCCGGGGCGATAGCCTTGGGCGAACTGCCGGCGGACGTCGTCGATGGTCGTCGCCTGCAGGCCCGAAACGTCGCCGATGCTCGGCTGTCCCCATGGGGCAGGGTAGTGGCGTCGGCGCAACTCGAGCATCGCCTTTTGGGCCGGCTCGTCCTCCACGCCGCGCAGCTCTTGGAGAGACACCAGGCGGCCGGCCTCCAGTTGTTCCGGCGGCAAATGGGGCCGCAGCAGCAGGTCGGCGTAGATCGACAACGCCGGCAGCAGATTGTCCGCCAGCGTCGCGCCGCCGTAGGTGGTATGGGCCAACGACACCGACTCGGACCCCTCGACGCCCAATAGCTCCAAGGCGTCGAGAAATTGGCGGCTGCTCATCGATCCGCAGCCCCGCTGCACCATCTCGCAGACGAACGAGGTCAGCCCCGCGCGGGCCGGGGGGTCGTAGGCCGAGCCGACCGGCACCAGAAAGCAAAAAGCCGCGCTTTCGAGGGATCGAAGTTCCTCGGCGACCAGGGTCATCCCGTTATCGAACTGGTGAATATGGATCGACATAGATTCCTAACGCATCAATAATCGCCGGTAAAAAGCTAACCCGGCGCGGCTATTCCGAATCGCCCAACATAGCTTGCCGGTCGCAGAGTGAACAGCCCAGTTGCGGCGTGCATAAAGCTGTCAGCGTTCAGCCGTCAGCTTTCAGCAGAGAATTGTATCCGCGGCTGCGACGCCGTGACAGCGGTTGACGAACCCCCAGGTGTCCTGATGCAATACAAGCTCGACGCGCGAGCGAGTGGGTTTACAAGCTCGACGCGCCAGCGAGTGGGTTGTATTGACACTGCCACTAAACCCGGAGCGATCCATGAAAACCATCTTCATCACCGGCGTCAGTTCCGGCATTGGCCACGCGATGGCCGCGGAGGCGTTGCGGCGCGGGGCGACCGTGTATGGCGTCAGCCGCCGTTCGCCGGACGACTTGCTCGCCAACGATCGCTTTCACTTCGAGTCGATTGACCTGACCGATCACGACGCGGCGGCCAAGAAAATCCGCGAGTTGCTCGCCGACATCGACCACCTGCCGCTGGCCATCCTGAATGCCGGCATCCTCTCCTCGTTCGGCGACATGACCGAAACGCCGCTGGACGAATTGCGGGGTGTGATGGAGGTGAACGTCTGGGCCAACAAGACGGTGATCGACGCCTTGTTCATGGACGGCCGCCGCGTCGACCAGATTGTGACCATCTCCTCCGGGGCCAGCGTCAACGGCCATCGCGGTTGGAACGGCTACTCGGTCTCCAAGGCGGCGCTCAACATGCTCACCATGCTCTACGCCCGTGAGCAAGAGGCGACGCACTTTTGCGCACTGGCGCCTGGCATCGTCGATACCTACATGCAGCAGCAAGTGGCGGAGGAACCGGAGGACGAGCGGTTTCCGGCCCTGGCCCGGCTGCGGTCCAAACGCGGCACCGACGAAATGCCCACACCGGAACAGGCGGCGGTGAATCTGCTGGATCAGATCGACCGGTTGCCGGAGTTGGTGGAAAGTGGGGATTTCGCGGATGTGCGGAAGCCGCCTTTGGCGGAGTGACTTCGTGTTTGGCCGTAGGCCATCCTCACCCTAGCCAGGGACCAAACCTTTGTAAGTCACCTACGCCCCCAGCCATCTTGGGTGGCTGGAGCGAGAGTTTTTGGGCTAGACGCAGCACGAAAGAAATCGCCCCCTGCTCGGCTTGTCCGGCAGGAGCGTAAGTTTGACCGCTGCGAAACGGATTCTCCTGCCGTACCAGACGGCAGGGATCGGCATGCAATGGCATTGCAACATAGCCCTTAAAACTCGCTCACCTGCCAGACAAGCTAGCAGGGGGCTGGGTATCGCGTTTGCCAAAAGATTTGGGTGTAACTCGCATCCCTCGCGTGCTAGCACGCGGTGGCGCAAGGAGTTGTGTTGCGTGCTAGCTTGCCAAAAAGTGGACCTCCCGTGGTAGAACGGAATGGTTGAATAAAAAACGCCATTCCACCCAAGGAGGT